>NZ_JAPWHT010000599.1:0-5225 GCF_027270795.1 Streptomyces sp. ActVer | reverse complement strand
CCAGCTCCATCGCCTCCGGGTCTCCCCCGGCGGGGGGCCGCGGCTGCGGGACGACGTCCACGCGCGCGTGGGGGGGCATCGGCGTCCCCAGGGGAAGCACCATTCCGTCCGTGAGGGGCGGCGGGCCCAGGCCCGACAGCAGGTCCGTCGACCGGCTGCCGAGCACCGGTTCGACGGCCACTCCGCCGGACACGCCCACATAACTGCGTACTCCGGAGACCGCCGTTCCCACGGACAGCAGTGCGCCGGCGGGCACGCGCACCGGGGCTCCCCAGGCGGCCGGGCGTCCGTCCACGGTGACCGGGCACGGGGCGCCTCCCACGGCGACGGTGACGGTCGAACGCGGCCGTACGTCGCAGCCGTTGAGCGTCGTCTCCAGGAGGGCCGCCTCGGGCGGATTGCCGACGAGTCGGTTGACCAGGGCGGCGGCGGGGGCGTCGAGCGCACCGGAGCGCGGCACGCCCAGGTGCGCGTGGCCCGGGCGCCCCCGGTCCTGCACGGTCGTCAGCGCCCCGGCCCGTACGACGGCGAGTGCGCGGTCCGTCATCAGGACTCCACCGGGACGAAGCGGACCGGCGTGCCGGGCGACAACAGGGCGGCGGGCACGCGCGCGTGGTCCCACAGGACCGCGTCCGTCGTCCCGATCAGCTGCCAGCCGCCCGGCGACGAGCGCGGGTACACGCCCGTGTACGGGCCCGCGAGGCCCACGGAACCCGCCGGGACGGTCGTACGGGGTGTCGCGTGCCGGGGCACGCCGTAGCGGGCCGGGAGCCCGGTCAGATAGCCGAAGCCCGGGGCGAACCCGCAGAAGGCGACCCGGAATTCGGCCGCCGCGTGGATCCGCGCGACCTCCTGCGGGGACACGTCCCAGTGGCCGGCGACGGCCGCGAGATCCGGGCCGTCGTAGCGGACGGATATCTCGACCACCTCCTGCGCGCGCGGAGGAGCGGGCGGCAGCGTCGACGTGGTCAACCGCGCGGCCAGTCGGGCCGGATCGTCGAGGCCGTCCAGGAGGACCGTACGGGCCGCGGGGACGATCTCGCGCACGGAGAGGGAGCCCTCCGCGCGGCGGCGGAGCAGATCGGCGTGCAGGGCCTGTGCCTCCTCGTCCGTGGACACCTCGACGAGCAGCGCACGGTCGCCGACCGGCAGTGCCCTCATACGAACGCCTCCACGCGGATGCCCGACTCCTCCAGCCGTGCACGGACCAGGCGGGCCAGGTCCACCGCGCCGGGTGTGTCGCCGTGCAGGCACAAGGAGCGGGCCCGGACCGGGATGTCACGCCCGGAGTGGGACGTCACGACACCAGAACGGGCGAGGGCCACCGAGCGTTCCACGACGGCGGCCGGATCGGTGATCACCGCACCCTCCCGGCCGCGCGGCACGAGTGTGCCCTCGTCGGTGTAGGCGCGGTCCGTGAACGCCTCGGTGACGACCGGGAGTCCGGCCTTCCCGGCCACGTCGAGGAGACGCGAGCCGGGCAGGCCGAGCACCGGGAGCGCGGCGTCCGCGAGCATCACGCCCTCCACGACCGCTCCGGCCTGCTCTTCGTCGTGCACGACGCGGTTGTAGAGAGCGCCGTGCGGTTTGACGTACGCCACGCGCGCGCCCGCCGCGCGCGTGAAGACCTCCAGGGCACCTATCTGGTAGGCCACTTCGGCCGCCAGTTCGTAGGGCGGCACGTCCATCGCGCGCCGCCCGAAGCCCGCCAGGTCCCGGTAGGAGACCTGGGCGCCGATCCGTACACCGCGTTCGGCCGCCAGGTCGCACACCCGGCGCATGGTGGCCGCGTCCCCGGCGTGGAAGCCGCAGGCCACGTTGGCGCTGGTGACGACGGACAGCAGTTGTTCGTCGTCGGTCAGGCGCCAGCGGCCGAAGCCCTCGCCGAGGTCGGCGTTCAGATCGATGGTGCTCATGGAGTGCTGTTCCTCCCGGTCAGGCGACGCGGTATTGCTCGTCGCGGGCGTCGGTGATGAACATCTGGCCCGGCGCGTGAGTGATCGCGAACGGCGGCCGTGAGGCCATCACCGCGGCCTGCGGTGTCACACCGCAGGCCCAGAACACCGGGATGTCGTCCGGCTCGGCGTCCACCGGATCACCGAAGTCGGGGCGGGCGAGGTCCTCGATGCCGAGGCCGCCCGGATCGCCGCAGTACACCGGGCTGCCGTGCACCGCGGGCAGCAGGCTGGTCTCCCGGATCGCCGCGGGCAGGTGCTCGGGCGGCACGGGACGCATCGACACCACCATGGGGCCGTGCAGCCGCCCCGCGGGACGGCACTGGCGGCTGGTCACGTACATGGAGACGTTGCGCCCCTGCTCGATGTGGCGCATCGGCACCCCCGCGTCGGACAGCGCCGACTCGAAGGTGAAGCTGCACCCGATGAGGAACGACACGAGGTCGTCGCGCCAGTGGGCCAGCACGTCCGTCGGCTCCTCGGCCAACTCGCCGTGCTCCCACACCCGGTAGCCCGGCAGATCGGTCCGCAGATCGGCATCGCCGGCCAGAACGGTCGTCCAGGAACCGGCGTCGGTGACGTCGAGCACCGGGCAGGGCTTCGGGTTGCGCTGGCAGAACAGCAGCATGTCGTAGGCCCAGTCGGCCGGCACCGAGATCAGGTTCGCCTGGGTGTGGCCCGCCGAGCAGCCCGCGGTGGAACCGGACACTCCCGAACGGAACCGGGAGCGTGCCTCCGCCGGGCTCCACGCGTGCGCGTGGTCTTCGAGAAGGTTCAGGGGGCGGTGCTGCGTACGGTTCACAGGAGCTCCTTCCCACGGGTCTCGGGCAGACCGATCAGGGCCAGCGCCGCGAGACCGTATCCGATCGCGCCGAAGACCAGCGCGCCCCCGACACCCCAGCTGTCGGCCAGGAAGCCGACGACCGTCGGGAAGACCGCGCCCACGGCACGGCCGGTGTTGTACGTGAAGCCCTGTCCCGTGCCGCGCACCGCGGTCGGGTACAGCTCGCTGAGGAACGAGCCGAAGCCGCTGAAGATCGCCGACATACAGAAGCCGAGCGGGAAACCGAGCACCAGGACAAGGGTGTTGGCGCCGCTCGGGATGTTCGCGTAGGCCAGGATGCAGACCGCCGAGAGGATCGCGAAGAGCAGGATGTTGCGCTTGCGGCCCAGCTTGTCGGTGAGATAGCCGCCGGTCAGATAGCCGATGAAGGCCCCGGAGATCAGGAACGTGAGATAGCCGCCGGTGCCGACGACGGACAGCCCGCGGTCCGTCTTCAGGTAGGTCGGGACCCAGGTGGCCAGCGTGTAGTAGCCGCCCTGGACGCCCGTGGAGAGCAGGACCGCGAAGATCGTCGTCTTCAGCAGTCCGGGCGCGGCGGCCGTGCCCGGCTTGAAGATCGTGGCGAACGAACCCTTCTCGGGGCTCTCCTTGCGGCGCTCGGCCGCCTCCGGGGCGTCCTTCACATTGCGACGTACCCAGATGACGAGGAGGGCCGGCAGCGCCCCGGTCCAGAACATCACGCGCCAGGCGAGATCGTCGTCCAGGTACTGGAAGACCAGCGTGTAGACCAGCACGGCGAGTCCCCAGCCCACGGCCCAGGAACTCTGGATCGCGCCGAGCGTGCGCCCCCGGTGCTTGGGGCTCGCGTACTCGGCGACCAGGATGGCGCCGACCGCCCACTCACCGCCGAAACCGAGCCCCTGGAGAGCGCGGAAGACCAGCAGGGTCTCGTAGTTGGGCGCGAAGCCGCAGGCCACGGTGAAGACCGCGTATGTGATGACGGTGATCATCAGCGCCTTGACGCGCCCGATCCGGTCCGCGATCACACCCGCGGCCGCGCCGCCGATCGCGGACACGACCAGCGTGACGGTCGTGAACAGTCCGGTCTGGCCGCTGTTGAGGCCGAAGTACGCGGACAGGGCGACCATGCTCAGCGGCAGCGTGAAGTAGTCGTACGAGTCCAGCGCATAGCCGCCGAAAGCGCCGCCGAAGGCGCGGCGGCCGCGCGGACCCAGGGCCCGCAGCCAGGCGAACGCGCCCTCGTCGGCGGTGGGTTCACCCGCTCCGGGGCGCGTCTCGGTGTTCAGGGCCTGCGGTGGAGGGGTCGTGCTCATGGGCACCTCGCAGATGAGGGACGGGAGGGTGCTTGAGGACTGAGTCGTACGGGAGCAGTGGCGGTGCGAGTTGTGGCGTGCTGAAGCAGTTGCGGTACCGAACTGTGGCGTGCGGAAGCCGTCGGCTCCGGGACGAGCGGCCGGTGCCTGACTAGCAAGGTAGAGGATCGTTGAACGATCCCTCAATACCCATGTTGTTTCGTTCTTGTATCTGCGATTGAATTCGGGCGTGGCCGAACTGAACGGACTGGCGGACGACCGCGCGCTGCTGGGTCGCACCAGCACTGCCGAGCGGGTCTCGGACATCCTCAGAAGCCGGATCGCCGAAGGGTTCTTCCCGCCCGGCACACGGCTGTCGGAGGACAGCATCGGCAACGCGCTCGGCGTCTCGCGCAACACGCTGCGCGAGGCGTTCCGGCTGCTCACGCACGAACGGCTGCTGGTCCACCAGCTCAACCGGGGTGTCTTCGTGCGGGTCCTGACCGTCGAGGACGTCGAGGACATCTACCGCACCCGCAGCCTCGTCGAATGCGCCGTCGTACGCGGACTCGGTGAACCGCCCTACGCGGTGGACGGCCTCGCCACGGCAGTCGCGGACGGGCGACGGGCGTCCCGCGAAGGTGACTGGAAAGGCCTGGGTACGGCCAACATCCACTTCCACCGCGAGCTGGTGGCGCTCGCCGGCAGTGCCCGCACCGACGAGCTGATGCGCAGCGTCTTCGCCGAACTGCGCCTCGCCTTCCACCTGGTGGACGACCCCCGTCGGCTGCACGAGCCGTACCTCGCCCGCAACGGCCAGATACTGCAGGCCCTCCAGGGCGGCGACCGCGGGGAGGCCGAGAGCCTGCTCGGCGTATACCTGGATGATTCGCGTAAAAGGGTCGTTGAGGTCTACGGTCGCCGGGTGGCGGAGGACGGCTAGGCAGCGCCCCCGAAGGGGCGCAGGGCTGTGCCGAATGCGGCTCCGCGGCTGGGCGCGCCCAGCCGCGGTCAACCCGCGGACAACAAACCACCCGCAGTGGTCCGGCGATCCCAGCGGAGCGTTTCGGTTGTTGTCAGACCGAGGACCTAGTCTGTGCACCGTGACTTCGCCTGCATCGACGGACAGTGTTCCGCCCCAGCTCAGCGCGGGGCCGCGCCCCGCACCGGGCC
>NZ_JAPWHT010000598.1:0-5231 GCF_027270795.1 Streptomyces sp. ActVer | reverse complement strand
TGGGGTGAGATGCGCGTGCGGGTGCGTCGTGGCTGGTCGCGCAGTTCCCCGCACCCCTAAAAGATTGCGCAGTTCCCCGCGCCCCTTGGGTGTTCCAGCCCCTCCGGCGTTCGAGGAGCGGGGGTTCGGGGGCGGGGCCCCTGAAATGGACGGGACTGGGTAGGGGAGGCGGGGGCGGGGAAACACCCCGCCCGGTGGCGACTGTGACGGTTGCCACCCGGCCCCCGTACCGGCGCGTCGCCGGACGTGGGGCGTCAGGCCGCCTCTAGGGTGGCGGCCATGGCTCAGTCCCTGAGGGCCCACCAGGCCTTTCAGGCCCTGCGGTCCGCTGCCGGGAACCGACGGAGCGTCACCAATTCGAGGCCGTGGCGCTTTTCGTGTGACTCCCAGGGGTGCCGGATTGGCTTTCCCGCCGCAGGTGGGGGCAGGATGCGTCTTCGGGCGCGAGGGTCCGGCCACGGACCCGGGTCCGGGGACCGCCGAGGAACCTGGCAGCATCGGCTTCGACGTGCCCAATATGCGGCTCCGCCGCGTGGCACGCCTCAACGGCAAGAAGAACACGGGAGTAACAACATGAACCGCAGTGAGCTGGTGGCCGCGCTGGCCGACCGTGCCGAGGTGACCCGCAAGGACGCCGACGCCGTTCTGGCCGCCTTTGCCGAGACCGTCGGTGAGATCGTCGCCAAGGGCGACGAGAAGGTCACCATCCCCGGCTTCCTGACCTTCGAGCGCACCCACCGTGCCGCTCGCACCGCGCGGAACCCGCAGACCGGCGACCCGATCCAGATCCCCGCCGGCTACAGCGTCAAGGTCTCCGCCGGCAGCAAGCTCAAGGAAGCCGCCAAGGGCAAGTGACCTTGCCGTCTACACCTCGCGGGACGGTGTTCGGCAGGTAGTAGCAGGTAGGTAGTAGGCAGTAGAAAGTGCGATGGGGCGGCACCCGGAATCCGGGTGCCGCCCCATCGCTGTTGCGCTCACCAATGGCCTCAGACGCCGGCCGGGCTGGATTCAGCCCAGCGCCTTCCCGGGCAGCTCCACCTTCGCGCCCAGTTCCACGAGCTTCTCCATGAAGTTCTCGTAGCCGCGGTTGATCAGGTCGATGCCGTGGACGCGGGACGTGCCCTGGGCCGCCAGCGCCGCGATGAGGTACGAGAAGCCGCCGCGGAGGTCGGGGATGACCAGATCGGCGCCCTGGAGCTTCGTGGGGCCCGACACGACCGCCGAGTGGAGGAAGTTGCGCTGCCCGAAGCGGCAGTGGGAGCCGCCGAGGCACTCGCGGTAGAGCTGGATGTGTGCGCCCATCTGGTTGAGCGCGGAGGTGAAGCCGAGACGGGACTCGTACACCGTCTCGTGGACGATGGAGAGGCCGGTCGCCTGCGTGAGGGCGACGACGAGCGGCTGCTGCCAGTCCGTCTGGAAGCCCGGGTGGACGTCAGTCTCCAGCGCGATGGACTTCAGCTGGCCGCCGGGGTGCCAGAAGCGGATGCCCTCGTCGTCGATCTCGAAGGCACCGCCCACCTTCCGGTAGGTGTTCAGGAACGTCATCATCGAGCGCTGCTGGGCGCCGCGGACGTAGATGTTGCCTTCGGTCGCCAGGGCCGCGGAAGCCCACGAGGCGGCCTCCAGGCGGTCCGGAAGGGCCGCGTGGGTGTAGCCGCCGAGCTTGTCGACACCGGTGACACGGATGGTGCGGTCGGTGTCCATCGCGATGATCGCGCCCATTTTCTGCAGAACGCAGATCAGGTCCTCGATCTCCGGCTCCACGGCCGCGTTCGACAGCTCCGTCACGCCCTCCGCGAGGACGGCCGTCAGCAGCACCTGCTCGGTCGCGCCCACGGACGGGTACGGCAGGGTGATCTTCGTGCCGCGCAGCCGCTGCGGAGCCTCCAGGTACTGGCCGTCCGCGCGCTTCTCGATCGTCGCGCCGAACTGCCGCAGCACCTCGAAGTGGAAGTCGATCGGCCGGCCGCCGATGTCGCAGCCGCCCAGGCCCGGGATGAACGCGTGCCCGAGGCGGTGCAGGAGCGGACCGCAGAGGAGGATCGGGATACGCGACGAGCCCGCGTGCGCGTCGATGTCCGCTACGTTCGCGCTCTCCACGTGCGACGGGTCCATGACGAGCTCGCCCGGTTCCTCGCCCGGACGGACCGTCACGCCGTGCAGCTGCAGCAGCCCGCGTACGACCCGCACGTCACGGATGTCGGGGACGTTGCGCAGTCGGCTCGGAGCACTACCGAGCAGCGCGGCGACCATGGCCTTCGGTACGAGGTTCTTCGCACCGCGGACACGGATCTCGCCCTCCAGCGGGGTTCCGCCGTGGACAAGGAGTACGTCGTCTGAGCCGTTGACGGTCATGTATCTCGCGTTCCGGTTGGTTGGGCAGGGGCGAAGAAGCAAGCGTAATGGCCGCCTACCCCCCTTCAGTAAGCCCAAGGGCGCCCCAGGTACGTCATAGCTTTGCCACAACACGAACCGCTCCTAAACGGACACACGGGGTCACCGGCAGGGGCGTGCGCTCCACCTGCATCTGTACGCCCTGAGCTGCATTCACCCGGGTACGGGTATTGCCTCCCCCTGCACGGGGAAGATGCGGGATCATGTCTCGCATGACCGAGGTGTCCTCGCTCACAGGGCGGCTGCTCGTGGCCACGCCCGCCCTGGCGGACCCGAACTTCGACCGTGCGGTGGTGCTGCTCCTCGACCACGACGAGGAGGGCTCCCTGGGTGTCGTCCTCAACCGCCCCACACCGGTGGATGTGAGCGACATCCTCTCGGGCTGGGCGGACCTCGCGGGTGAGCCCGGCGTGGTCTTCCAGGGCGGCCCGGTCTCTCTCGACTCCGCGCTCGGTGTGGCGGTGATACCGGGGGGCGCGTCGGGGGAGCGTGCTCCGCTGGGCTGGCGGCGGGTGCACGGGGCGATCGGGCTCGTGGACCTGGAGGCCCCGCCGGAGCTGCTCGCCTCGGCCCTCGGTTCGCTCCGGATCTTCGCCGGCTACGCGGGCTGGGGCCCCGGACAACTGGAGGACGAGCTCGTCGAGGGCGCCTGGTACGTGGTGGAGTCGGAGCCCGGAGACGTCTCCTCGCCCTCTCCGGAACGGCTGTGGCGAGAGGTGCTGCGCCGCCAGCGCAACGAGCTGGCGATGGTGGCCACGTACCCGGACGACCCTTCGCTCAACTGATGCCCCTCGGCTTCAGTACTCTTGCGTCTATGAGCACTCTTGAGCCTGAGACCCAGCCCCAGCGAGGCACTGGGACGGGGACCCTCGTAGAGCCGACGCCGCAGACGTCGCACGGCGACGGGGACCACGAGCGCTTCGCCCACTACGTCCAGAAGGACAAGATCATGGCGAGTGCGCTGGACGGCACGCCCGTCGTGGCGCTCTGCGGCAAGGTGTGGGTGCCGGGCCGCGACCCGAAGAAGTACCCCGTGTGCCCCATGTGCAAGGAGATCTACGAGTCCATGGGCGCCGGCGGCGACGAGGGCAAGGGCAAGGGCGGCGGCGACAAGTAGCGCCCCCTGCGCGCCCCCGGTGACGTCCCGCCCGGTGCGGGGCGCCGGGCGCAGTGGTGCCTTGCCGGTGGTCCAACCCTTCGCCGGGTGGACGGGTTTGCCGTGAGCGTGGGCCCCGGATGCGTTCTTTGGGCGCTTCCGGGGCCTTTGTACTGCCCGTGTACGGGACACCCGTTGCACGGAGTGCTTCGAGTGGTCACAGAGTGGTTGAGACCTCTTGTGGCCATGTTCATGTAGTCCATAGCCTCCGACGTGTTGTGCAGCGCAAAACCACCATTGCACGTGCTGCAACGCGCTCCCCCGGAGGACGCCCCGTGAAGCTCTCGAAACTCTCTGCCCGAATGGCCGCCCCGATCGCCGCGCTCGTCGTCGCCGGGCTCACGGCCACCGCCTGCGCCCCCGAGTCCTCCGACAACTCCGGGGGCAAGGACGAGAAGAGCGGCACCCTGCGGGTGTGGCTCTTCCAGGAGGTCGACACCGCACCGAAGGAGAAGGTGGTCGACGGTGTCGTCGCCGCCTTCGAGAAGGCCCACAAGGGCACGAAGGTCGACGTCCAGTACATCCCCGTCGAGACCCGCGCCGAGAAGATCAAGGCCGCCTTCAACGACCCCAAGAGCGCGCCCGACCTCATCGAGTACGGCAACACCGACACGGCCGGTTACGTCAAGGACGGCGGACTCGCCGACGTCACCGAGGAGTTCACGGACTGGAGCGAGTCCAAGGACACCGACCCGACCGCCAGGCAGTCCGTCACGGTCGACGGCAAGATCTACGGCGCCCCGTACTTCGTCGGCGTCCGCGCCCTCTACTACCGCACGGACGTGTTCGAGGAGCTGAACCTCGAAGTACCCAGGACCCAGGCCGAGTTGATCAGCACCGCCAAGGCGATCCGGGCGGCGAAGCCGGAGCTGTACGGGCTCGCGGTCGGCGGCGCCTACACGTACGGCGCGATGCCGTTCATCTGGTCCAACGGCGGCGAGATAGCCGAGGGCAAGGGCGGCTCGTACGCCTCGACGATCGACAGCGCGGACGCCCAGAAGGGCATCAAGGCGTACACCTCGCTGTTCGGCGACGACAACTGTCCGGCCGCCAAGTGCGCGGGCATGGGCGGCAACGACACGGTGACGGCCTTCGCCTCCGGCAAGGCGGGCATGGCGATCGGCGGCGACTTCAGTCACGCGGCGATCGAGGCCGGGAAGGTCAAGGGCAAGTACGCGGTCGTGCCGCTGCCCGGCGTGAAGTCCGGTGAGATCGCTCCCGCGTTCGCGGGCGGCAACAACCTCGGCGTACTGAACAGCACTTCGCACCGCACGCTCGCCGTCGCCCTGATGGAGCAGCTCGCCTCGAAGAAGACGCAGGGCGAACTCTTCGACGGAATGGGCTTCCTGCCGACGTTCACGGACGTACGCCAGGACGTCGCGAAGCGCGAGCCGTTCGTCGGGCCCTTCGTGAAGACCCTCGGCGCGGGCGCCAAGTTCGTCCCGGCCTCGCCCGCCTGGTCCCAGATCGACGCGTCCCTCGTACTGCCGACGATGTTCCAGGAGGTCGTCAGCGGGCGTAAGAGCGTGGACGCGGCTTCGAAGGACGCGGCGAAGAAGATGAACGCCGCGTTCAGCTCCGCGGGGTGAGCCGGATGACGAACCGTCCGCTGCCGGGCTCCGCCCCCCCGCCGGGCCCGTCCGTGCAGCCGCCCTCGCGCGAGGGCGTGCCGGACGGGCCG
>NZ_JAPWHT010000597.1:0-5233 GCF_027270795.1 Streptomyces sp. ActVer | reverse complement strand
TGCGGGTCCGGCTGTGGCTGGTCGCGCAGTTCCCCGCGCCCCTGAAGACCTAGGGGCGCGGGGAACTGCGCAGTCTTTTGGGGGTTCGGGGGCGGAGCCCCTGAGTAGTGACGATGGGGGTCCCCCCGCTCGAGCGAAGCCGAGAGTGGGGGAGGGTAGGGGCGGCGGGGGCGAGGAAAGGCTGTTGTCAGGCGCGCGTGCCGCCCACGGGTGGGGCCGGGGTGAAGTGGACCGGGAGGGACGTCAGGCCTCGTAGCCAGGGGGAGGGACGGCGGGTCAATGACGTCGCAGGGACCGCCAGGTCGATGTCCGGGAGGCGGTCCAGGACTACCTCGATGGCCGTGCGGGCTATGACCTCCGCTATTTCCTGGGCCGGGAACGGGCAGCGGTGCTCGCCGTGGCCGAAGGAGAAGTGCGCGCTGTTGCCACCGGTCAGGGCGGAGCTGTGGGTGCGGACCTGCGGATCGTGGTTGGCGGCCTGGAGGCCGAGGAGCAGGAGGTCACCGGCGCGTACGGCCCGCCCCCCGAGCCGCGTGTCGCGGGCGGCCCAGCGTCCGGCCACGTTCTGGGTGGGCGTGTCCTCCCAGAGCACCTCGTTCATCGCCTCGGCCACACTGCGGCGCCCGCCGAAGAGTGAGGCCGCGAACCGCTCGTCCGTGAGCATCAGCCGCAGCGAGTTGCCGATCCAGTCGGCGGTCGGCTGGTGCCCCGCGGCCATCATGACCATCAGATCCTGGGTGATCTCCTCGTGCGTGAAGCCTCCCGCGGCCCCGCCACCATGGCCTCCCGCATGTCCTCCCGCATGTCCCCGCGCGAGCATCCGGCTGACCACGTCGTCCGCGGGGCGCGCCGCCCGGTCCGCCACCAGGTGGGCCATCGCGGCGGCCACGTGCAACTGCCCGGCGATGGCGCCCTCGTGGCCGTCGACCATGTCGTTCAGGGCGGCGACGAGCCCGGGGCCCTGTTCGTCGGCGAAGCCGTAGAGGGTGGCGAGGACGCGTACGGGCAGCAGGGACGCGTAATCCGCGACGAGGTCCGTCGCGCCCTTGGTGCACACCGCGTCGATCAGTTCGTCGGCGAACCGCTCGGCAAGGGTGCGCAGTTCGAAGGCGTCGACGGCTTCGAGGGCGTCGCCGACCATCGCGGCCCGCTCGCGATGGCGTTCGCCGACGGTGTAGAGGATGGACGGCTGGCCGCGGCCTATCACCGGCAGCAGTGGCCAGTCGTCGGGGACCCGGTCCCACTGGCTCCAGAGGCCGGAGTCACGGCTGAACAGCACGGGATCCCCGGTGACTTGGTGCAGCTCGCGGTAGCCGAGCACGAGCCAGGCCGGGATGTCGCCGTCGAGCAGCACCGACGCCACGGCACCGTGCTCGCGCCTCAACTCCCGGTACAGCTCGGCGGGTTCGGCCAGGAACCGGGGCCCGTTGAGGCGCACGGGGGCGGGGTTCACTGGGTCAACTCCGGCGCGGGTGCGGCGACCTGGTCCTGCGGCGTACCGGCGGCGCCCTCGGCCGCGTACGGACTCCTCGCGGCCCGCACCCTCTCGATGACCTGCGGGTCCTCGGCGAGGTACAGGCTCTTGATGTGCTCGATGAGGGTGATCAGGACACGCTTGCCGGAGTCGCGGGAGCGTGCGTCGCAGTCGAGGAGCGGGATGTGCGGGGCGAGGTCGAGGGCGTCGCGGACCTGGTCGGTTGTGTGGGCGGGGCCGCCGAAGTCGTTGCGGGCGACGATGAACGGCGTACCGAGGCGTTCGAGCCGGTCGATGGCGTACCAGGAGTCGTCGATGCGGCGGGTGTCGACGAGGACGACCGCGCCGAGCGCGCCGGTGAAGAGCCGGTCCCAGAGGTACCAGAAGCGCTCCTGGCCGGGCGCGCCGAAGAGGTAGAGCACGGTGCGCGCGCTGAGCGTGATGCGGCCGAAGTCGAAGGCGACGGTCGTCCGGGACTTGCCGGGCACCGCGCTGACGTCGTCGACCGTCCCGCCGGCCCCCGTGATCGTCTCCTCGGTGCTGAGGGGGCGGATCTCGCTCACCGAGTGGATCAGCGTCGTCTTGCCGACGCCGAAACCGCCCACGACCACGATCTTCAGCCCGTTGTCGGCGGACGCCTCCAGCGGCGTACGAACCTCGGGCGCACGGTCTTCCGGCGCCCCGTCGTCCGGCGCGCGGTCCTCGGGTGCACGGTCCGCCGGCGCATGGGCGTCGGGCGTGCAGGCTTCGGACGTACGGGCGTCGGACGTACGGGCGTCGGCGGTTGGTTCAGAGGTTGCGGAGTCCAACGAGCACCTGCTCCAGGATGTCGGGATCGGGGCGGCCGGCGATTGAGGCCCTGCGCGGGTGACGGGCGCTGACGCGGCCCTCGGCGAGGAGGTCGGAGAGCAGGATCTTCGTGATGCTGACCGGCAGCCGCAGCTCCGCGGCGACCTCCGCGACGGCGGTGGGCCGTTCGGCGAGGCGCAGGATCGCCGCGTGCTCCGACTGCATGCCGGGGACCGCGTCGCACTCGGCGACGACCAGGGTCACCAGGTCGAACGGGGTTCCGGGCGTGGACCGGCTGCGTCCTTGCGTGACGGTGTAGAGCCGGTCGGGCGCGTCGTCCCTGCCCGGCCGGCTCATGACGTACGTGGCTGCGCGCTCAGTGACGTACGGGGCTGTGAACTCAGGTGTTCGCCGAGCTGTTCCACGAGTTCGGCCATGTTGTGCCCGACGAGCCCGGGGTCCGCCTCCTCGGCCGTGACCAGGGCCAGGTGCGCGCCCTCGCCCGCCTCCACGATGAACAGGACCCCGCCGTAGAACTCGGCCATCGCCGACCGTACGCCCCCGGTGCCGTCCCCGAACTCCATGGACGCCCCGTGGGACAGCGACTGGATACCGGCGGCGATGGCGGCGAGCTGGTCGGCCTGGTCGACGGAGAGTTCCGGCGTACGGCACAGCTTCAGACCGTCCCGCGAGAGCACGAGCGCGTGCCGGGCGCCGGGGGTGCGCGCCAGCATGCCCTGCATGAGCCAGGTCAGCTTCTCCTCGGTGGAGGCGGAGGCGGAGGCGGCGACGGAGGAGTAGGCGGTGGGGGAGGGGGACGCCGATGCGGCGACGGCGGCCGTTGCCGTGCTGCCGGTGGGGCCGGTGGGGCCGGTCATGAAGTGGGGTCGCTTTCCGGGTGGGAGGTGGCAGGGCTCGTACGGGCTTGTACGGGCTCCTCCGCCGACGTCCCTCGGACGGCTTGGCGGAAACTGCTGAAGCGGGCGGCGCGGGTCATCACGTCGTCGGGCGCGGGGCCGGGGGCCTCCGGGGAGTTGGGGGAGTAAGGGGTGCCGGCGCCGTCGGATCTGTCGGATCTGTTGGATCCGTCGGGGCCGTCGGGGTTTTCGAGCGCGGTCGGCGGCCGGTTGCGCGAGCGCTGGGCCTCCACTTCGGCCTCCGCCTCGGCGAGGGTGCGGCCCCGGCGGCGCTTGGGGAGGCTGACGAGGGGGTCGGCGACCACGGGCTGGAGCGGGGAGCCGTGGGTCGGCACGGGCTCCGGGTCCAGCTCGGAGCGGGCGTGCGCGGCGGCGTACGACTCCTGGGGGCGGGGCCAGGGCTGGGGCTGCGGCCAGGACTGCGGCGCCGGGTCGGACGCCTCGGGCTCGCGGGCGTGACGGGCGGCGTGCACGGCGTGAGGGTCGTCGGCGCCATGGGTCCCGTGGGTGCCATGGGTCTCAGGGGCGTCATGCGTGGCCGGAATCTGGACCCAGGCCACGGCCGGGCCCGGTGCCGAGGCCGGGGTCGCGGTCGGTACGTGGGGCGTGGGCGGTACGTGGCTCAGGGGTGGTGCCGGGGGCGAGGTGAAGGCCGTGGCCGGTGTTGCAGCCCATGCGGCACCCGTACCCGTACCCGCATCGGTATCCGCATCGGCATCCGTACCCGCGCCCGAAGCCGAAGCCGAAGTCGGCTCCGGGGTAGGCGTCGACGCCGAACCCCAAGCCGACGTCGGTGCAGCCTCCGGAGCCGAGTTGTTCGTCGAAGTCGGCATGGAAGCCGACGTCGAGGCCGAAGCAGGCACCGAAGCCGACGTCGAAGCGGAAGCCCACGTTGAACCGGAAGCCGAAGCCGAAGCCGAGGTCGAAGCCGAACTGGGCGTCCAAGTCGGAGCCTGCGTCGACGCAGGCGTAGGCGTCGCCGTCGAGGCCGGGCTCGCGAGGATGTCCTGGGGAATGAGCACCAGAACGCCCGTGCCGCCGCGTGCGGAGGGGCGGAAGGAGACCTTCAGGCCGTACTTGCGGGAGAGGCGGCCGACGACCGCGAGGCCGAGCCGGGTGCCGCTGAGGCCGCCGAGTTCCGCCTCCTCGCCGGAGACCGCGCGTTCGGCGCGGCGCAGCTGCACCTCGCCCATCACCAGCCCGCTGTCCTCCACGGAGACGATGACTCCGGCCGGAACCTCCTCTACGTAGACGTGCACTTCGGCCGTCGGAGGCGAGAAGTTCGCTGCGTTGTCGAGGATTTCGGCGAGTGCGTGCATCACGCCCTCGGCGGCGTGCCCGGCGACGGCGGCCTCGCTCGACGAGTGGACACGTACACGCTGGTAGCCGCTGATACGGCCCATCGCGCCGCGCAGGATCGACTCCATGACGATGGGCCGCGCCCAGCGGCGGCCCGAGCGCGCGCCCGCGAGGACGGCTACGGAGTCGGCGAGGCGGCCCGCCTGGGCGGTGCGGTGGTCGAGGTGGAGGAGGTCGGTGAGGACGTCCTCGTCGGCGTGCCGCTCCTCCATGGCGCGCAGGTCGGCGAGCATGCTCGTGGCCAGGGCCTGCAGCCGGCCCGCGGTGTTGGCGGCCGCCGAGATCGCGGCGGCGCGTTCGGTTCTCGCCTGTCGCAGTTCGTCGGCCACGCGCGCGTGCTCTGCGCCGAGGCGGACGCGCTCCCGGTCGAGTTCGGCGGCCAGGCGGACCTTCTGGTGGGTGTTCTGCTCGGCGAGGCGGGCGCGTTCCCGGGTGTGGTCGTCGGTCAGACGCGCGCGTTCGCGGGCGGACTCCTCGGTGAGGCGGGCGTGCTCCTGGAGCAGTCGGCCGGCCTCCTGGGACACCGCTTCGAGGCGGCGGACGAGTAATCGCGACGTCGCCATGGAGCGGCTCGCCAGGGCGACGGCAGCGCACAGCAGGACGACGCCCGCGCTGCCACCTCCTCGCCCATCCCGACGCGGAGGTGAGCTGGAAGGGCAGGGACATCCCCGTCACCGCGCATCTTCTGCGGGGC
>NZ_JAPWHT010000596.1:0-5234 GCF_027270795.1 Streptomyces sp. ActVer | reverse complement strand
CCTGCCGGGAGCCGGACCCGCTCGTCCTCGTACCGCTCGCCGTCGACCGTGCCCGTCGCGGTGACACTCAGCGGTTGGCCGAGTTTGAGGTCGAGTCCGGCGTCGATGCGGACGACCCGGTGCTCGCGGAACGTGGCCGGTTCGTCAAAGGGGCGGTCCGGGGCCCCGTCGCCCTGCCAGGCGAGGACGAGGAAGAGCGCGGGGACGAGCAGGGCGGTGAGCTTGAGCCAGTACTGGAAGGCCTGCACGAAGGTGATGCTGCGCATGCCGCCCGCGGCGACGATCGCGACCACGACCACGGCGACGATGATGCCACCGAGCGGCTTGGACGCTCCGGTCAGGACGTTCAACGTCAGCCCCGCGCCCTGGAGTTGGGGCAGGAGGTAGAGCCAGCCCACGCCGACGACGAACGCTCCGGCCAGCCGCCGTACGGCCTGCGAGGCGAGCCGGGCCTCGGCGAAGTCCGGCAGCGTGTAGGCGCCGGAGCGACGCAGCGGGGCCGCGACGAAGAGCAGCAGGACGAGATAGCCGGCGGTGTAGCCGACCGGGTACCAGAGCATGTCGGGGCCTTGGACGAGCACGAGGCCCGCGATGCCGAGGAAGGAGGCGGCGGAGAGGTACTCACCGCTGATGGCCGCCGCGTTCAGCCGGGGGCCGACCGTGCGCGAGGCCACGTAGAAGTCCGAGGTGGTACGGGATATGCGCAGGCCGAAGGCGCCGACGAAGACGGTCGCTACGACCACGAGCGCGACCGCGGGGACGGCGTAGTTCTCGTTCACGGGCTGCTCTCGATCACGGGCTGTTCTCGCTCACGCGGTGCTCTCGTCCTGGGCTCAGCGGTTCTCGGGCTCGGTCCCCGTCACGGTCTCGGTCTCCGTCTCGGGCTAGCGGTCCTCGACGAGGCGGACGAAGTCCTTCTCGTTGCGGTCGGCGCGGCGCACGTACCAGCGGGCGAGGAGCACCAGCGGCGGATAGACGCAGAAGCCGAGCACGATCCACTCCAGGCTCGAACTGTCGCCCATCGAGGCGAACACCAGCGGCAGCGGGCCCACGAGGAGGACGAGCACGGCGAACACGGTGAGCGCGGCGCGCAGTTGGGAGCGCATCAGCGAGCGGACGTAGGTGTGCCCGAGCGTGGTCTGCTCGTCGATCTCGGTGCGCGGCCGGGAGCGGCTCAGCGGGCGCGTACGGCGCGGCGGGCCGGTGACGACGACCCGGCGGTCGGTGGGGTCCTGGGGCATCTCGGGCCTCCTCAGCTCGCGGTCCGGCGCATCAGCAGGTCGCGCAGTTCGCGGGCGTGACGGCGGCTGACCTGCAGTTCGACCGAGTCGACCAGGACGCTGACGGTACCCGCGTCCAGCCGGAGTTCGCTGATGTGGCCGAGGGCGACGAGATGGCGGCGGTGGATGCGGACGAAGCCGCGCGAGCGCCAGCGTTCCTCAAGAGTGGAGAGCGGGATGCGGACGAGGTGGCTGCCCTGGGCGGTGTGCAGCCGCGCGTAGTCCCCGTGGGCCTCGACGTGCGTGATGTCCTCCACGGCGACGAAGCGGGTGACTCCCCCGAGCTCGACGGATATGTGGTCCGGATCGGGTTCGTGCACGGGTATCAGCGGTGCCGCGTCCATCTGCTCGACGGCCCGGCGGACGGCCTCGGCCAGGCGTTCCCGGCGTACGGGCTTGAGGACGTAGTCGACGGCCTTGAGGTCGAAGGCCTGCACGGCGAAGCCCTCGTGGGCGGTGACGGAGACGACGAGCGGCGGTTTGGCGAATCCGGCGAGCAGCCGTGCCATGTCGAGCCCGTCGAGGCCCGGCATGTGGATGTCGAGGAAGACGACGTCGATGCCCTCGTCGCCGCCGGGGCCGCTCTCCAGGGCACGGTTGATCCGGCGCAGGGCCGCGGTGGCATCGCTCGCGCCCTCGACGCTGCTCACCCGTGGATCGGCGTCCAGCAGATAGAGCAGCTCTTCGAGGGAGGGCGGTTCGTCGTCGACGGCGAGGGCGCGCAGCATGAACCCGGAGTGTAGGAGCAATTCGCACGCCTGCACATGCGGCGGGCCAGGTCGTCGCCGCTGGATACAGTGCCCGCATGACACCCACGTCCGCCCCCTTCGACGATCTCGACCGGAAGATCGTCACGGCTCTGATGGCGAACGCCCGCACGAGCTTCGCCGAGATCGGCGCGGCGGTCGGTCTTTCCGCCACCGCGGTCAAGCGCCGGGTCGACCGGATGCGCGAGACCGGCGTGATCACCGGGTTCTCGGCGACGGTGGAGCCGGCCGCGCTCGGCTGGCGTACGGAGGCGTACGTGGAGGTGTACTGCGAGGGCGCCGCCCCGCCCCGGCGGCTCGCGGAGGTGATGCGCAACCATCCCGAGATCACCGCCGCCATGACGGTGACCGGCGGCGCGGACGCGCTGCTCCATGTGCGGGCCCGGGACGTGGAGCACTTCGAGGAGGTACTGGAGCGGATCCGGGTGGAGCCGTTCATCCGCAAGACGATCAGCTACATGGTGCTGTCCCATCTGCTGCCGGAGAGCCCGGAGGCCGGGGCGAGCCAGCCGGCTCCGGAGGCGTGAGCCGGCCCGACCCGGAAACGTGAGCCTTCCGCGGCCCGGACAGCGGGAGTGAGCCCCCTCCGGACCGCCCACGCAGCAATCGTGCGTGGACCGGTCCGAACACGCAGTATCCCTGCGGTGACGCGCAATCCCCGATTCTTGTCGGGACCGGCCTCCGCTTCCTACCGTTGAGGTATCCCACCCAACACCGCAGGAAAGCGGAGGAACCCCTCTGTGCCCATGAGCCGTGTGCCGCGATCGAGGCGCTTTCTTGTCTGCGAACCCAGACACTTCGCCGTGCAGTACGCCATCAATCCCTGGATGCATGAGGACACACAGGTCGACGTCGATCTGGCCCGAGGACAGTGGGCGGAGCTGGTCCGCGCCTACCGCGCCCACGGCCACACCGTCGACAGCGTGGAACCGGTCGCCGGTCTCCCCGACATGGTCTTCGCCGCGAACTCGGCGCTGGTCGTGGCCGGCCGGGTCTTCGGCTCGCTCTTCCACGCGCCGCAGCGCCGCCCGGAGTCGACCGCGTACGAGACGTGGTTCAAGAACGCGGGCTTCGACGTCTACCGCCCCGAGGCGGTGTGCGAGGGCGAGGGCGACCTGGTCTTCGCCGGCCGCCACCTGCTGGCCGGCACCGGATTCCGTACGGAACGGGCCGCCCACCACGAGGTGCAGGAGTTCTTCGGCGTCCCGACGGTCAGCCTCACGCTGGTGGACCCGCGCTTCTACCACCTGGACACCGCGCTGTTCGTGCTCGACGACGGCCCCGAGGCGACCATCGCGTACTACCCGGAGGCCTTCTCCGCGGGCAGCCGTGAGGTGCTCCGGCTGCTGTTCCCGGACGCGGTGATCGCCACGCACGAGGACGCGATGGCGTTCGGGCTGAACTCCGTCTCGGACGGCCGTCATGTCTTCATCGCGCCGCGCGCCGAGGCGCTCGCGGGCGAGCTCGCCCGCCACGGCTATGTTCCCGTCCCCGTCGACCTGTCGGAGTTCCAGAAGGCAGGCGGGGGAATCAAGTGCTGCACCCAGGAGATCCGCTCATGACCGTCGCTCCCAGCCGCTCCCTGCGTTCGTCCGCCGAGCTGATCCGCGCCGAGGAGCCCGTCCTCGCGCACAACTACCACCCGCTGCCCGTGGTCGTCGCGCGCGCCGAGGGCGCCTGGGTCGAGGACGTCGAGGGCCGCCGCTACCTCGACATGCTGGCCGGCTACTCGGCCCTCAACTTCGGGCACCGCCACCCCGCCCTGATCGAGGCCGCGCACCGGCAGCTCGACCAGCTGACGCTCACCTCGCGCGCGTTCCACAACGACCGGCTGGCCCGGTTCGCGGAGTCCCTGGCCGAGTTGACGGGCCTGGACATGGTGCTGCCGATGAACACGGGCGCCGAGGCCGTGGAGAGCGCCATCAAGGTGGCCCGCAAGTGGGCGTACGAGGTGAAGGGCGTCGCGCCGGACCAGGCGACCATCGTCGTGGCCGCGGACAACTTCCACGGCCGTACGACGACCATCGTCAGCTTCTCCACCGACGAGACGGCCCGCGCCGGCTTCGGTCCCTTCACGCCGGGCTTCCGTGTGGTCCCGTACAACGATCTCGCCGCGCTCGAAGCGGCGATCGACGAGACGACCGCGGCCGTCCTGATCGAGCCGATCCAGGGCGAGGCGGGTGTCGTCATCCCCGACGACGGCTATCTGCGCGGCGTCCGCGAACTGACCCGGCACACCGGCTGCCTGTTCATCGCGGACGAGATCCAGTCCGGCCTCGGCCGTACGGGACGCACGCTCGCCGTCGAGCACGAGGACGTCGTCCCGGACATGCTGCTGCTCGGCAAGGCGCTCGGCGGCGGCATCGTGCCCGTCTCCGCGGTGGTCGCACGACGCGATGTCCTCCAGGTGCTGCGCCCCGGCGAACACGGGTCGACGTTCGGCGGCAACCCGCTGTCCGCGGCGGTCGGCTCGGCCGTCGTGGAACTGTTGGAGACCGGCGAATACCAGCGCAGGGCCGCGGAGTTGGGCATCGTACTGAGGGGCGGCCTGACCGCCCTCGTCGGCAAGGGCGTCCAGGGCTTCCGGGCCCGCGGCCTGTGGGCGGGCGTCGACATCGACCCCGCCATCGGCACCGGCCGCGACATCAGCGAACGCCTCATGCGCGAAGGGGTCCTGGTGAAGGACACCCACGGCTCGACGATCCGCCTCGCCCCGCCTCTGACGATCACGGGAGAGGAACTCCAGACGGCGCTGGGTTCCCTGGAAGAGGTCCTGACGGAAGGCTCCTGACGAGACGGGGCGCCCCTTCACGCACGAGGCGGGGGGCGCCCCCTGTTTTTAGGGGCGCGGGGAACTGCGCGACAAGCCCCCACCGTCCCGCGGCCAACAAACCGGCCGGGGTGGGGCGGAGCCCAAAAGGGGGCTCCGCGGGCCGGCGCGGACCCTCGCGCCGACCCGCGGCCTCCGCAACCACCCGGTTCGAGGTACGGCGGCTCAGGGGAGGAGCCGGTCGAACCGGAACGGCGCGAGGGCTTCGGGCCTCTGCCCCGTACGGATGTACTCGGCGAGCCGGTGCCCCGTGACCGGCCCGAGCGTGACCCCGAGCATCCCGTGCCCGGTGGCCGCGAACGCGTTCTCGTGCCCCGGCACACGGTCGATCACCGGAAGCCCGTCGGGAAGGAAAGG
>NZ_JAPWHT010000595.1:0-5235 GCF_027270795.1 Streptomyces sp. ActVer | reverse complement strand
GGCACCGGCACCGGCACCGGCACCGGCACCGGGGGTGGCGAACTCCAGCCCCAGCCCCCCCACAGCGCGACCTCCGTCGGCCCGTACAACGACTTTGTGGGGCAGCCCGGCACCGGCACCGCGGACAAGAGTGGAGCGGTCATCAACCGGTCCGATCCGCAAGGGGAGTTCGCCGCCACCATGAGCAGGAAGAAGAACGTCGCCATCGGCTGCGCCGTCACCGCCGTCGTCCTCGTCGTGGGCGTTGTCGCCCTGGGAATCTGGGGGGTGAGCGCGCTGATGGACGAGATGAACAAGGCCACGATCCCGCCGAGGGTGTACGAGTCGGCGAAGGTCGGCGACTCCGAGACCGCCGTGCAGGACAAGCTGCCCGACGAGGACTCGGTACTGACCTCGGTCTGGGCGGACCAGGGCCCGCCGATGCCCAAGGACGCGACCTGCCGCCACTTCGCGTCCGACGACCCCGACGACACCACGACCGTCTTCCGGTTCTGCTTCCGCGGCGGAAAGCTGGTCGAGAAGCAGACCTTCAAGGACGAGAGCTGACCCGCAGGACCGAGAAGTAGCCGTACGGCCGCGTAACCACCCGGCCCGCGGTCGCGCCCTCGCCTCCGCACACCGTCTCCGCGACGCACCCGACCGGATCAGGGCATGATGGCGAGGCCATGCCATCCGCTTCCGACCGACACCGCGCAGGAGGCCGTGTGATCCGGGTCCTCGTCGCCGACGACGAGCCGCTCATCCGGGCCGGCATCAGAATGATCCTCACCTCGGCCGACGACATCGACGTGGTCGCCGAGGTGGGTGACGGCCGCGAGGCGGTGGAGAACGCCCGGGGCACGGCCGTCGACGTGGCCCTGCTGGACATCCAGATGCCGGTGATGGACGGGCTGACGGCCCTGGCCGAACTGGGCCGGGTCGCGCCGAACGTACGGGTGCTGATCCTCACCACGTTCGGCGAGCGCGACAACGTACTGCGGGCGCTCGGCCACGGCGGCGCGGGCTTCCTGCTCAAGGACTCAGCGCCCGACGAGCTGATCCACGCGGTGCGGGCGGCCGCTGCCGGGAACGCCTATCTCTCACCGGCGGCCACCCGGCACGTGGTGGACGCCCTCTCCTCCCCCGGGGCCACCGCCCGCGCGGAGCAGGCCAGGAACCGCCTCGACGGGCTGACCGCACGGGAGCGCGATGTGCTCGCCCTGCTCGGGGAGGGCCTGTCCAACGCGGACGCGGGCAGGCGGCTGCACATGAGCGAGGCCACCGTGAAGACGTACGTCAGCCGCATCCTGACCAAGCTCGACTGCGACAACCGGGTCCAGGCGGCCCTGCTCGCGCGCGACGCCGGTCTGCACCCGGGCGACGTCTGACCGGTCCCGCGGTGCAGGACGGTCCTGCGGTGCGGCGGCTCACGTTTTCGTGCGCCGTCTCGTCATAGGGGCATGAACACGAAGATCCGGTACGCCAACCTCGGCTTTCTGGCCGTGACCGCGCTGTACACAGGCGCCTGGGCCTACTTCTCGCCGAAGGAGTGGCACGCGGACTTTCCCGGCTTCGGACTGAGCTGGCTGCCCCAGCTCGGCCCGTACAACGAGCACCTCGCCAAGGACGCCGGGGCCATGTTCCTGGCGCTGGCGATCCTGACGACCATCACCCTGGGTTCCGTACGGAACACCCGGCTCGTGCAGACCACGGGCGCGGTGTGGCTGGTCTTCAACGTGCTGCACCTCGGCTACCACATGCAGCATCTCAGCATGTACGGGACGCGCGACCAGGTGCTCAACGTCGTCACCCTGACGCTGCTGGTGCTGTCGTCGGCCGCTCTCCTCGTACCGGTGCTCCCCCGGCGGCGACAGGGGGACACATGATGGCGTACGTGATCAGAATGGACAGGGCCGGGGCGGACAGGAACACGGTGGAAGAAGGAGGTCCGTCATGCGGATCGCGGTAGCGGGCGGGACCGGGCTGGTCGGGCGGTACGTGGTCGACGAGCTGGTCGCCGCAGGGCACGAGCCGGTGGTGCTGGCCAGGTCGCGGGGTGTGGACCTCGTCTCGGGCGCCGGACTCGACGCCGCCATGACCGGCGTGGAGGCCGTCGTCGACGTCAGCAACGTGCAGACCACCAGCGCCAAGAAGTCGATCTCGTTCTTCGAGAGCGTCGGCCGTAACCTCCTGGGCGCCGAGGCCCGGGCCGGCGTACGGCACCACGTGGCCCTCTCGATCGTCGGCCTCGAACAGGTCGGCCTCGGCTACTACAAGGGGAAACTGCGCCAGGAGGAGGTCGTGACCAAGGACCGCTCGACGCCGTGGACGATCATGCGGGCCACGCAGTTCCTGGAGTTCCCGCAACAGGTACTCGACCGGATGCCGGGCCCGGTCGCGATGGTGCCCCGGATGCGAACGCAGCCGGTGGCCGCCCGCGAGGTCGCCCAGCATCTGGTGCAGCTCGTCCTCGGGCCGCCCCAGGGCATGGCGCCCGAGCTCGCCGGACCGCGCGTCGAGGAACTCGTCGACATGGTGCGCAAGGTGCTGCGGGCCGGGGGCCGGCGCAAGCTGCTGGTGCCGGTCACGCTCCCCGGCGCCGTCGGGAAGGCCATGAAGGGCGGCGGCAACCTGCCGACCGGGCCGGGCGCCCGCGGCACCCAGACCTTCGACGAGTGGCTCACCGAGAACGTCCGGCACATCGCGCACGACGGGCACGGGCCCGACGGGCGCCCCGGAGAGGGGGGCTGAACCGCCCATGCCCACCTCGCCCGGCTCCGACCAGGACCCTGGTCCCAGCCTCGGTTCCCTCATGGCCGAGCGGCGCCGGCTGCTCAACCTCGGCTACCGGATGCTCGGTTCGGTGCAGGACGCCGAGATCGCCGAGACGGTGGGCCGCTCCACCGCGGCCTGCCGTCAGCTCGCCTCCTCGGCCCGCCGTCGCCTCGCCGAGCGGCGGCCGGTCGGCGGTACGACGACGGAACACCGGCAGGTCGTCTCCGCGTTCCGCGAGGCGTGCGAGACCGGTGACCTCGACTCGCTGGTCGCCCTGCTCGACCCCGCCGTCGAGTCGCGCAGCGACGGAGGCGGCAAGGTGCGCTCGGCGCTCCGCCCGATCACCGGCGCGGACAAGGTGGCCCGCTTCCTCCTCGGCCTCCTGCGCAGGGAGCCGGACGTGGAACTCGTCGAGGACGACATCAACGGCACCCCCGGCGTCACGGTCAGCATCGCCGGCACGACCATCGCCGTCCTCGCCGCCGACGTCCGCGACGGCCTGATCACCGACCTGTGGCTCGTGGTCAACCCGGACAAGCTCCACGCGTGGACCGGTACACCGACCGCCCGATGACTTTGCCGGCTCTTTACAACCCGGTCCGCCGCTGTCTCGTCTCTTCGCTCGATCCGTATCCCAGTCCGCCGGGTCACCGGGCGGGCGGGCCGACGAAAGAGAGCGATTCATGCGCCGAACTGTCCTCAGCGCCATAGCACTTGCCTGCACCGCCGTGCTGGCGAGCACGGTGCCCGCGTTCGCCGACGGGTCGACCCCGACCGTGGCGCCGAGCGCCGCCCCGAGCCAGGCGCCCTCCGAGGCGGCCCCGAGCGCCGAACCGAGCGTGGGCACCGAACCGAGCCAGGGCACCGAACCGACGGTGGCGCCGACCCCCGTACCGGGCGACGAGGTCTCCGTCGTACCGAGCGGAGCGCCCGACACCGGTGAGGTGTCGACGTCGGCGAAGTCCGGATCCGACAGCGGGCTGATCGCCGGGGGCACGGCCGCGGCGTTCGCCGTCGGCGGGGCGGCGTTCTTCGTCGTACGCCGTCGGCGGGCGACCGGGGAATGACCCTGCCCTCCAGGCGCGCGCTCTCCCGGCGCGGGTTCGTCACCGCGGCGGTGGCCTCGCTGCTCGTGAGCTGCGACGGCCAGCAGGCCGACCGGTCCACGGACGACCGAACCACCGACGACCGGGCCGGAGCCGGGAAGACCGGGAGCTCGCGACCCCCCGCGAAGGCGGCGAAGGCACTGGGACGTTCGGTCCCGGTCAGGCTGCAGGTCCCGGCCATCCAGGTCGACACCCCGGTCATGCGGCTGGGGCTGGCGTCGGACGGCACCGTGGAGGTGCCTCCGATCGCGGCGGACGACAAGGCGGGCTGGTACCAGCACTCGCCGACGCCCGGCCAGGTCGGCCCGTCGGTGATCCTCGGCCATGTCACGGTCGGCTCCTACGGTGACGGGGTCTTCCGTCACCTCTCGCGGCTGCGCCGCGGCGACCGGATCGTGGCGCGCCTGGAGAACGGCAAGGCGGCGGAGTTCGCGGTCACCGACGTACGGACGGTCGCCCAGGCCCAGTTCCCGACGGACGACGTCTACGGGGACGTGGGCCGTCCGGAGCTGCGGCTCATCACCTGCGGGGGCCCCCGCACCGGTGACGGGTACCGCGACAGCGTGATCGTCTTCGCCGCGCTGAGTTCCGACAGCACGCAATAACCCGTAGCTCCAGGATCCTGGGCCGACGGACCATACGTCGACGGACCGTACGTCGATGGACGGTTCGCCTGCGGCCCGGGATCCTTCCTACGAGTCCGTCACGACCATGGAGAGCGTTGAAACGGTCCCGCGAGAAGGCAGCGTCCGAGCTGTTCGCCGCCCTCTACCCGCGCCTGGCCGGCTGGTGCCGCCGCCTGGTCGACGACGACGAGACGGCCCACGAGATCGCCTCGGAGGCGTTCACCCGGCTCTGGGCCCGCTGGACGACCGTGGCGGAGCCCCGGGGGTTCCTCTACGTCACCGCCGCCAACCTCGTCCGGGACCACTGGCGCAAACTGGAGCGCGAGCGCAGAGCCGTACGCCGTGTCAGCGACGAGGTCGCCGTCCGGCCGCAGAACGAACAGGCCGACCCGTCGGTGCGCCTGCTCGTGCAGTCGCTGCCGGAACGACTGCGCGTACCGATCCTGCTGCACTACTACGCCGACATGCCGATCCGGGAGGTGTCCGCGCTGACCGGGCGCAAGGAAGGAACCGTCAAGGCCGACCTCCACGCGGCCCGAGAAATGCTCCGCGCCCACCTGAGGAGAAGCCTTGATCACACCCTCTGAGGACGGTCCGGACCTGGAGCCCGACGACCCCCTCGCGGTCATCCTGCGGCCGGCCTCCGGCTATCTCGCCCCGCCTCCGGGCGGAAGCCCGCGGTCAGCCGACCCGCGCCCAGCGGCAGCGAGGCCGCCGCGTCCGGCTCCTCGTCGATGCCGTACGCGATC
>NZ_JAPWHT010000594.1:0-5260 GCF_027270795.1 Streptomyces sp. ActVer | reverse complement strand
CCTCCGCCTCCTCCCAATCGTCCCCGCCCACAGACCCCCCACTCGCTATCGGAATCCCCGACAGCACCTCCGCAGGCAGATCGAAGGCGTCCACCAGAGTCATGAGATGGGGAGCGAGCTCCCCGAGAACCGTGTCGACGGCCTTCGGCAGGGCCCGTACGTGATCCGGTGTCAGCCGCCCCTCGGCGAGCAGATACCCCGTGTGCTCTCCGAGTTGGCGCAGCAGGAACAGCCGGCACAGGCTCCGCATCAGGAAGCCGGCCCGGGGCTCCTCCGCCCGGGCGGCCGCGGCGAGGAACGCGTCGGCGGCCTGGAGGCGGGCGTGTGCGGAGACCATCTCCAGGGCGGCGTCCGAGGTCGCGTTCCAGCGGCCGACCGGGTCGCCCGACGGGCCCTCGCGCAGGGCCGTGCGGGCCCGGTCCTGCCAGATGCGCTCGACCTCGGCCAACAGGCCGCGCAGGAAGGGGAGTTCGGTGAGCTCCCGGCCCTCGGGATCGCCGGACTCGCCCGCACGGACGCCCTGGTGGCCGAAGACCATCTCCGAGGCGGCCTTCACCCAGATCACCAGGTTGTCGCCCTCGGCGGTGATGCCGCCCTCGATGTTGAGGGGGAGATCGGCGAGTCCGTTGGCGGGGAACAGGCCCTGGGCGCCGCAGCGTTCGCGGCACTCGGTGGTGATCGCGCGGGCCTGCCAGGTGATCCAGCCCTTGGCCACGGCCACCTCGCGCTCCACCTCGGCCCGGTCCTCGTCCGCGTGCACGGCGAAACGGCTCACCAGCGAGCGGTGCAGGAACGTCATCGCGTACGCCGTCGCCAGCGCGTGCAGCAGCCGGCCGTGATGGCTGCGGTGGGCGGCCAGCGGAATGCGCTCGCCCGCCTTCGGTCCGGCCAGGAAGCGGCTGTGGGCGTACCGCACCGCGATGGTCAGCGCGGCCCGTGACATGCCCAGCGTGCCGGCGCTCATGCACAGCTTGCCCATGGTGACGCGGTTGATGGAACGCAGCAGCCGCTTGCGCCTGTTGCCGAGGGTGCTGGCCAGCGTCCCGTCGGCGCCGAGCCGCCCGTGCTCGGCCTCCAGCAGCGCCTCGCGCGGCAGCCACACCCGGTCGAACGAGGTGAGGCAGTGGTCGACCGGGGTGCCGGTGCGCTGGGGGAGCGGCCGGACCCGTACTCCGGGGAGGTGGCCGTTCTCGTCGCTGAGCGGAGTCAGGAAGAGGAAGGTGCCCTGGTCCTCGCCGTCGACGACGAGGCGGGCGGCGACCACCGCCGTCTTGGGGCCGCCGGTCAGGCTGGTGTTGGGCATGAACTTCCGCGCGCCCGGCGTGGGGGTGGTGAGGTGGAAGCCGCCCGTCGCACGGTCGAACACCGCGACCGTCTCCATCGACGCGACATCGTTTCCGTGCTCCAGCTCCGTGCACAGAAACGTTCCTGTACGCCGGAGCGAGGTGAACGCGGACAGGTCCCTGCCCCGGCCGCCGTCGTGGTCGAGGACGCTGCCGAGGAACAGGTTGTAGTGGATGCTCGCGAGCGTGGTCAGCCCGCCGTCCACCGGTCCCGTCCACTCGTGCAGCCCGGCGAGGCGGTACGGATCGGCCGCCAGCTCCACCGGATCACCGGCCGCGTCGTTGAGGAGCCGCAGCCGCTCGTACGAGAGGGCCGTCCGCTCCTCGGGCGGCAGCCCCGGGCGGTACGCGAACTCCTTGCCGGAGACGAGCCGACGCCACGCCCCGTGCACGCGTTCGCGATCGGCGCCCTCGAAGAGCAGCTGGGCCAGCTCGTCGGCGACGGGGTGGGTCTTGGTGTGTGCGGGCACGGCCATCGAACTCCCCTGGGTGTGGGAACCGGTCAGGTACGAACCACTGCGCACCGAAGATACGTACCAACCGGTTTTGTTTTCAAGGGTGCTCGGGGAGGCGGAGGCGCGCACTGGGGGAGCCCGAGGGGGCGCTCACGGCGCGGCCGACACGTCGGCGCAGCTCATCGGGGAGGCTGCGAGTTCCATGTGGGTGAATCCTTGAGAAACCGTTCGGCTGGTTTTATTCTGGACCGCGAGGTCGCAGCTGCCCGGTACAGACCTCATGGTCTCTTTTCCCGATGTGCGGGATGGTACGGAGGTTGTTCGTGGCGCGGCAAGAGCGGGCCATTCGGACGCGGCGGGCGCTTCTCGTCGCGGCGGCCGAGGTGTTCGACGAGGTCGGATACGAGGCGGCGACCATCTCGGACGTCCTCAAGAAGTCGGGCATGACCAAGGGTGCCCTCTACTTCCACTTCACGTCCAAGGAGGAGCTCGCCCAGGCGGTCCTCGCGGCGCAGGTCGAGTCCCTGCCGCGCGTGCCCGAACAGGAGCTGAAGCTCCAGCAGTCGCTGGACGAGGCGCTGCTGCTCGCGTATCTGCTCAAGCGGGACACGGGTGATCCGATCGTCCAGGGCAGCGTGCGGCTGACCGTCGACCAGGGGTCGCCCAAGGACCACCTGAACCGCCGGGTGCCGATGCGGGCCTGGCAGGACCACACCCAGGCCCTCTTCCAGGAGGCCAAGGCCAGGGGCGAGGTCCTGCCGCACGCCGATGTGGACTCGCTCGCGAAGCTGTTCGTCGGCGCCTTCACCGGAGTGCAGGTGCTGTCGCGGATCATGACCGGCCGCGCGGACCTGGCGGAGCGGGTGGCCGACCTCTACCGGCACCTGATGCCGTCGATCGCGGTGCCCGGCGTGCTCGTCCGGCTGGACTTCACACCGGAGCGGGCGGCGCGGATCCACCGCGAGGCCATGGAACTCCGCGAGGCGGAGGCGGCCGAGGCCGAGGCGAAGGCGGAGGGCGACCTGGAGGACGGCCCGGAGGCGGACATCGCGGCCGGCCCGCAGGCGGGTGCCGGTGCGGGTGCTGAGGCACCCGCGGGGGTCGTGACCGCCGCTCAGTGAAGCGCCCTCCCGTCGGGGGCGCGTCGACGACCGACCGAACGGAGTGCACGGATGGACATGCCTGCTTGCCCGTACGCGCTGGACGTGACGGGGCGCGATCTCGCCTCGGAGGCCGAGAAGCTGCGCTCGCGAGGGCCGGTGGCCGAGGTGGAACTGCCGGGCGGGGTGGTCGCCTGGGCGGCCGTACGGCAGAAGTACGTCAAGCAACTCCTGCTGGATCCAAGGGTGTCGAAGGACGCCCGGCAGCACTGGCCCGCCTTCGTCGAGGGGCGGATAGGCCCCGAGTGGCCGCTGTACCCGTGGGTCGCCAACGAGAACATGCTGTTCGCCTACGGGGATCACCACTCCCGGCTGCGGCGGCTGGTCGCGGGCGCCTTCACCACGCGCCGGAGCGAGGCCCTGCGGCCGCGGATCGAGGAGATCACGGCCGGGCTGCTGGACGACCTGGCCGCCGTCCCCGCCGGTGAACAGGTCGATCTGCGGGCCGACTTCGCCAGGCTGCTGCCGATGCGCGTCATCTGCGAACTGTTCGGGGTGGCGGAGGAGGCCCGCGAACCCCTGTGCGCCGCGCTGGAGTTGGTGTTCGGCACGGCCGTGTCCGCCGAGCGGATGGCCGCCGCGCAGATCGAGGTCTTCGGGATGCTCGCCCGGCTGGCCGCCGAGAAGCGCGCCGAACCCGGCGCCGATCTGACGTCCGCGCTGATCGAGGCCCGCGACCAGCACGAGGACGGCGGACTCACCGAGGAGGAACTCCTCGGCACCCTCTACCTCATGATCGCCGCAGGCCAGGAGACGACCTGCACGCTCATCACCAACGCCGTCGGGGCCCTGCTCGCCCACCCGGAACAGCTCGCGCACGTCCGCGCCGGCCGGGCCACCTGGATGGACGTGGTGGACGAGACGCTGCGTGTGCACAGCCCGGCGGCGTACTCCCCGATGCGGTTCGCGGTGGACGACATCGCGCTGGGGAACCCCGCACCGGCCGACGGCGAGCCCGGCACCGAGTCCGACGGTGTACTGATTCGCAAGGGTGACCCGATCCTGGTCTCCTTCGCCGCCGCGTCCGGGGATCCGGAGGCGTACGGGGACGACGTCGCCGTCTTCGACCTGCTGCGCCCGGGCCGCCGCGAGGACCTGGCCTTCGGGTTCGGGGTGCACCGGTGTCTGGGGGCGCCGCTCGCGCGGATCGAGGCGAGCGTGGCGCTGGCGGGGCTGTTCGACCGCTTCCCCGGGCTGTCCCTGGCGGCTCCGGTGGACGGCATCGAGCCGGTGGAGTCCTTCATCGTCAACGGCTACGGCTCGCTGCCCGTACTCCGCGCCCAGCAGGAGCAGGAGCAGGAGCAGGAGCAGGAGCGGTGACCGTGGCGGTGGCAGGAGCCGTAGCAATAGCAAAAGCAATGACACGACCATAGAAACCGCATGTGCGGTTTGTTATTGTGAAGGCGCCTCTCTGGCACGCCCCCCGCAGCAACGGAGCGCTCTGATGGCCCAGCAGGAACGCGCGGTACGTACGCGCAACGCGTTGATCGAGTCGGCGGCCGAGCTCTTCAGCAAGGACGGCTTCGACGTCGTGTCCCTGTCCACGATCAGCACGCGGGCCGGGGTCAGCAACGGCGCGCTGCACTTCCACTTCGCCAGCAAGGCGGCACTGGCCTCGGCCGTGTGGGAGGCGGCGGCCCAGCGGCTCCGGCGCATCACGCTGGAGGGCCGGGCGAGGAGCGAGGCCGCCGCGACCACCGGGGGTGCCGGGGTCACCGGTTCCGGCGGGTCCTTGCAGGTGCTGGTCGACACCACGCACGCGCTGCTCCGGGGCCTGCGGCACGACGTGATCCTGCGGGCCGGGTTCGACCTCAGTGAGAGCCCGGTGCCGGTGGCGGCCGGGGCGGATCTGCGGCGGCGGTGGCAGACGTCGGTGGAGGGCGTACTGGCCGAGGCGGCCCGCGAGGGCGCACTGGCCCGTGACGTGTCTCCGCAGGACGCGGCCCATGCCGTGGTCGCGGCCACCGTGGGCTTCGGGGCCCTGGGCAGCCGGAACGCGCAGTGGCTGTCGCAGTCCATGCTGACCCGCTTCTGGGCGCTGCTGCTGCCGCGGCTCGCCACGGAGGCGGCGCTCAAGGGGCTGGTGGCCTCTGGGCGGCGGGAGGGAACGGCGGGGGTCGACGGCGTGCCCCCGCCGTTCCGCGCCACGGCCCGCTCGGGGGCGTGACGGCGCCCCTCCAGGGGCGCGGGGCAGCAGCATTTGCGGCTCCGCCGCGGGGCGCGGCCAGCCCCCACGGACCCGCAGCTGCCCACAACCCATCGCGCGAAGCGCTGTGGGGTTGTCGCGTGCCCCGCCGGCTAG
>NZ_JAPWHT010000593.1:0-5276 GCF_027270795.1 Streptomyces sp. ActVer | reverse complement strand
GACTCTATCAGACCGTTTTCCGATCCGATTTCCTCGGTGCTTTCCAGGTTTTCGCTTTCGCGCTTCCCTTTCCGGCGGTTCCGACTCTATCAGATCCTTTCGGGCCTGATTCCCGGTCAGAGCGGGTTGTCTTCGCGGCTGTTGGGCCGTTCCGACGAGTGAGACTTTAGCGGAATCCTGGCCCCCGAGCTAATCGGGGTCGCGCTCTTTCGAACGCTGATTCCTCATTTCGCAAACACGCATGAAAACGGTCCGACGACGGGTCGTCGATCGCTGTGTGCTTGTTGCGGAATGGCTGTCCGGGGACCAACCGAAGTCGGCGCTCACATCGGACAACTCGGAGAACACTACGTAGGGGCCCAGGGCGTGTCAACTTGACGCCTGGAGCCGCCCTGGAGGCGTAGTCTCGGGGCCATGACTACGCACGCGTGCACCCAGCTGTGGTGGGCCGCCTGACGGCGGCCGTACATACGCGTGTACTCAACGGCCGCCGCCTCGGCGGCCGTTCTTGTTTCTCCCTCCTGGAGCGCCGGCCGGCGGTGGTGGCGGCCTCGACCAGGAGGTAGAGGAATGAAGCGGGTCTTCAGCGGGGTCAAGCCGACCGGGCATCTGACGTTGGGGAACTACCTGGGCGCGATGCGGCGGTGGAGTGCGGTCGATCAGCACGAGGCCGACGCGCTGTTCTGCATCGTCGACCTGCACGCGCTGACCGTGGATCACGATCCTGGCCGGGTGCGCAGGCTCAGTAGGCAGGCGGCCACGCTGCTGCTGGCCGCTGGGCTCGATCCGAAGCTGTGCACCGTCTTCGCCCAGAGCCATGTGGATGAGCACGCGCGACTGTCGTATCTGTTGGAGTGCGTGGCCACGGACGGCGAGATGCGGCGGATGATCCAGTACAAGGAGAAGGCCGCGGTCGAGCGGACGCGGGGCGGGAGTGTGCGGCTGTCGCTGCTGACCTACCCCGTACTGATGGCGGCGGACATCCTGGCGTACGGGACCGACGAGGTGCCGGTGGGCGACGACCAGGCGCAGCACGTGGAGCTGGCGCGGGATCTCGCAGTGCGGTTCAACCAGCGGTACGGGCACACGTTCGTGGTGCCGCGGGCCACGCTTCCGAAGGTGGCGACTCGGGTCATGAACCTGCAGGAGCCGACGTCGAAGATGGGGAAGTCCGACGACGTGGGGCCCGGGATCGTCTATCTGCTCGACGAACCCGGGGTCATTCGGAAGAAGGTCATGCGGGCCGTGACCGACAGCGGGCGGGATGTGGCGTACGACCGGGAAGCCCGGCCAGGGGTCTCGAATCTGCTGGAGATTCTCGCGGCGTGTGGAAGTGGGAACCCGGAGGCTTTGGCCGGTGTATATGAGTCGTACGGATCTTTGAAGAAGGACACCGCCGAGGCCGTGGTGGAGCTCCTCAGGCCCGTACAGCAGAGGCACAAGGAGCTGTGCGCGGATCCTGCGTACGTGGAGGGGGTGTTGCGGGAGGGTGCGGCGAAGGCCAGGGAGATGGCGAGGCCGAGGGTGGACGCGGCGTACCGCGCGATCGGGCTGCTGCCGGCGATGTGAAGAGGAGCGGTGGGGCCGGAGGCGGGCCCGGCCCCAGGGCTCCTAGCTGTTGCCGGAGGCCAGTTCGCGGCTGCGGTCGCGGGCGGCTTCCAGGGCGGCGATGAGGGCTGCTCGTACGCCGTGGTTCTCGAGTTCGCGGATGGCGTTGATCGTGGTGCCCGCGGGGGACGTGACGTTCTCGCGGAGCTTCACGGGGTGCTCGCCGCTGTCGCGGAGCATCACGGCGGCGCCGATCGCGGACTGGACGATGAGGTCGTGGGCCTTGTCGCGGGGCAGGCCGAGCAGGATGCCGGCGTCGGTCATGGCCTCGACCAGGTAGAAGAAGTACGCCGGACCCGAGCCGGAGAGAGCGGTGCAGGCGTCCTGCTGGGACTCGGGGACGCGGAGGGTCTTGCCGACCGCGCCGAAGATCTCCTCGGCGTGGGCGAGGTGCTCGGCGGTGGCGTGGCTGCCGGCGGAGATGACGGACATGGCCTCGTCGACGAGGGCGGGGGTGTTCGTCATGACACGGACGACGGGGGTGTTCTGTGCGAGGCGCCCCTCGAAGAAGGAGGTGGGGATGCCCGCGGCGCCGCTGATGACCAGGCGGTCGGCGGGGACGTGCGGGGCGAGTTCGTCGAGGAGGGTGCCCATGTCCTGGGGCTTGACCGTGAGGATCAGGGTGTCGGCGCTCTTGGCCGCCTCGGCGTTGGTGACCGGGGTGACGCCGTGGCGCTCCTGGAGTTCCTTGGCGCGTTCGGGGCGGCGGGCCGTGACCAGGAGGTCGGCGGGGGCCCAGCCGGCTCGGATCATTCCGCTGAGCAGGGCCTCGCCGATCTTGCCGGTGCCGAGCACTGCGACTTTCTGGGTCATGTTCGGTTGCCCTCCGGGGGTGCGTCGTCCGAGGCCCATCCTCGCACCGGGGGCGTGGGGGTGGGCCGCGTTGTCCGGTGGGCGGGACGCGGCCGTCCCGGGGGCGGGGTGGTGCTCGGTGTCACGCGGTGCGGCGGCGGAGGGTTGCCGCGCCGAGGCTCAGGACGAGGAGGGCGCAGGCCGCGACGATCAGGGCGTCGCGGATGAAGTTGGCGGTGACGTCGGTGTGCTTGAGGACTTCGTTCATGCCGTCGACGGCGTACGACATGGGGAGGACGTTGGAGATGCCTTCGAGTACGGGGTGCATGTTGGGGCGCGGGGTGAACAGGCCGCAGAGGAGGAGCTGGGGGAAGATCACGGCCGGCATGAACTGGACGGCCTGGAACTCCGAGGACGCGAAGGCCGAGACGAAGAGGCCGAGGGCCGTGCCGAGCAGGGCGTCGAGAAGAGCCACCAGAAGGAGTAGCCAGGTCGAGCCCGTGACGTCGAGACCGAGGGCCCAGACGGCGAGACCGGTGGCGAGGGCGGACTGGATGACGGCGAGCGCGCCGAAGGCCAGGGCGTAGCCGATGATCAGGTCGGCCTTGCCGAGGGGCATGGCCAGGAGGCGTTCCAGGGTGCCGGAGGTGCGTTCGCGGAGGGTGGCGATGGAGGTCACCAGGAACATCGTGATGAGGGGGAAGATGCCGAGCAGTGAGGCGCCGATGGAGTCGAAGGTGCGCGGGCTGCCGTCGAAGACGTAGCGGAGCAGCAGGAGCATCACGCACGGGATGAGGATCATCAGCGCGATCGAGCGCGGGTCGTGGCGGAGCTGGCGCAGGACCCTGGCCGCGGTGGCGGTGGTGCGGGAGTAGCTGATCGCGCTCTGCCTCGGGAGCGTGGTCGTGCCCGTACGGGTGGTGGTGGTCGTGGTGCTCATCGGACGGACTCCTTGCGGGACTGGTTGCCGGCCGCGATCGCCTCGTCGACCAGGTGGAGGAAGGCGGCCTCGACGGTGTCGGCGCCGGTCTGGTTGCGCAGGGCGTCCGGGGTGTCGTCGGCGAGGATCTCGCCCTCGCGCATCAGGAGGAGGCGGTGGCAGCGCTCGGCCTCGTCCATGACGTGGGAGGAGACGAGGAGGGTGGCGCCCCGGTCGGCGGCGATGGTGTGGAAGAGCTGCCACAGGTCGCGGCGGAGTACGGGGTCGAGGCCGACCGTGGGTTCGTCCAGGACGAGGAGTTCGGGGGTACCGAGGAGGGCGACGGCGAGGGAGACGCGGCTGCGCTGGCCGCCGGAGAGGTTGCCCGCGAGGGCGTCGGCGTGGGAGGTGAGGTCCACGTCGGCGATGGCGTGGGTGACGTTCGCGTGGCGGCGTTCGGCGGCGGCGCGGCCGGGGTCGAGGATCGCGGCGAAGTAGTCCAGGTTCTGGCGGACGGTCAGGTCGTCGTAGACGGAGGGGGCTTGGGTGACATAACCGATGCGGGAGCGGAGTGCGGCGTGGCCCGCGGGGAGGCCGAGGACGTCCAGGGTGCCGGTGACCCTGGCCTGGGTGCCGACGATCGACCTCATCAGGGTGGACTTGCCGCATCCCGAGGGGCCGAGCAGGCCGGTGATCTGGCCGCGGGGGACCTCGAAGTCGAGTCCGCGGAGGACTTGTCGGATGCCGCGGACGACGGTGAGTGCGGCGGCGTGGACCGCTGGGGCCGTGGGGTGGTTCTGCGGGGTCGTGGGTGGACCGGCCGAGTAATTCATCATGTGATGAATAATGCGCCTGCGGGATGGGGGCGTCAAGCCTGGGCGGGGGCATGGCTGGGCCGAGGCGCGTGGCGGGGGCTCGTGCGGTGCGTGGGGCGCCGGGTGCTCGGTGGCCGGCGCCAGGTGGTGGGTGGTGGGCGCCCGGTGGTGAGGTCAGGGGCGGAGTGCGAGGAGGAGGTCGACGTCGTACGTCTCCTCGACGATGCCGTCCGGGAACACCTCCAGGAGGTGCTCGCGCTCCTCGGCGAGGAAGGACGCCGTGCCCTCCTCGCCGAGGACGAGGAAGATCGAGTGGCTGCCGATGTTGGCGAGGTGCGTGTCGAGGGGGACGCTGCGGGTCCAGCGGACCTGGTGATGCGTGATGTCCGGGACCGTGATCGCGCCGGCGAAGGCCCTCTCGGCGCGGGCCGATGTGCCGCCCTTCTTGCCGACGGCGTCGCCGCCGAAGTACCGCGCGACGCGTTGCTCCTGGGCGGCGATCCACGGGATGTCCAGGGCGTCCATGTTCCACCAGAGGGCGAGGGCGCCGCCCGGGCGCAGGACGCGCATCGCCTCCGGGGCGGCCCGGGCCGGCTCCGTCCAGTGCCAGGCCTGGGCGTAGGTCACGAAGTCGGCGGAGGCGTCGGTGAAGGGGAGGGCGTTGCCGTCGCCGCGTACGAGAGGGATGTCCGGGAGGGTCTGGCGGAACTGGCGTGCCATGCCGTCGCCGGGTTCGACCGCTACGACGTTCGCTCCGCGGGCGTGCAGGAGGGTGGTTGCGATGCCTGTGCCTGCGCCCACGTCGATGGCTCGTGCCCCTGCCAGGGGGCGGCCTGCGGCGGTCTCCATCGTGTCGAAGAGGGTGGGTGGGTAGGAGGGGCGGTTTGCGGCGTACTGGGCTGCGGCGGCGTTGAAGGAGTGGGCTCGGGTGTGGTGGTGGGTGCGGGAGGAGGCGGTCATGCCGCCATGGTGGCCTTGGGTCGGGGTGGGGGACAGTGGGCCTCGGCAAGAGGTTGGGGTGAGGGTGGGGAGGTTTTCGCCCCCGCCGCCCCTACCCAATCCCGTCACTAACTCAGGGGCTCCGCCCCCGAACCCCCAAAGACTGCGCAGTTCCCCGCGCCCCTAGGTTTTCAGGGGCGCGC
>NZ_JAPWHT010000592.1:0-5281 GCF_027270795.1 Streptomyces sp. ActVer | reverse complement strand
GTGGGCGGGTCGGCCGGGGTGGGCAAGTCCCGGCTGGCCGAGGAGTGCCTGGGCCGGGCTTCGGCGGCGGGTTTCCGGGTGGACCGGGCCACGGCGAGTGCCGCGGCGGGTGCGGTGCCGCTGGGGGCGATCGCCCATCTGTTGCCCACGGGGGTGGATCTGTCGGACCCGGTGGCCGGGTTCGCCGCCGTCGCCGAGCGGCTGGCCGCCGGGCCGGGGCGGCGAAGATGGGTGCTGCTGGTCGACGACATGCATCTGCTGGACCCGGCCTCGGCGGTGCTGCTGCGGCAACTGATTGACACCGGCGTGCTCCTGCTGATCGGCACCGTCCGCAGCGGTGAGCCGTACGGGAAGGCCGTCACGGCGCTGCGGGGCGGAGACGCGGTGCGCCGGGTCGACCTGACCGTACTGAACCCGGAGCAGATCGAGGCGCTGCCACTGCCCGAGGAGCTTGCCGTCGCAGGCTGCGCCCGGGTCAGCGCCAGTCCTCGGGGATGTTCCGCAGTCGCTTGAGGAGATCCCAGTCCTTGGGGCGTGCCCCATGGGAGAGCCACTCGGCGCCCTGCCCGGTCCAGTAGCCGCGGTACTCCCGGGTGGCTGACAGGTCGAGTGCCGGCGTGCCCGACTCCCATCCGCAGCAGCTGCAGATGATGTGGGTCGGCCAGGTGTTCTCGAAGAAGAGGTCCCCGTCCGTGTAGCCGCAGACGCGACAGACATTCTCGTCCTCGATACTTCGCATGGGGTCGTCACTCTTCATGGTTCCTCATACTGCTTCATACTCTCGCGCGCTGTGGTGCGGGTCAGAGCTCGGCGTTCGTCCACTCCTCGAACGTCGGTCCTGCCAGCTTCGCGTGGGGGCTTGGCAGCAGGGAGCCGTTGGCGAAGAGGTGGGCGTCCGGGTCGTCGGGGTTGGTGACCGGGATGACCTTCACCGTGGAGCCGTGCCGGGCCGAGTACAGGGAGGCGGCTTGGGCCAGGTCCTCCTCGCGCGGGCCGGCGATCTCCGGGAAGGGGGTCGTCACTGTGCCCGGTTCGGGGGCGGGGGCGGCAGCCAGGGCGACCAGGGCCTCGGCGACGGTTCGTGCGGAGACGAGCTGAGTACGCATCTCAGGGACGTATGCCGTCTCGCCCTGCGTGCCCCACTGCAGCAGCTGGGGCACGAACTCGTGGAACTGGGCCGCACGCAGGATCTGAGTCGGGATCGGTCCCGCGAGGGCGGCTCGTTCGTGGGCGAGCTTGGCCGCGTTGTAGCCCGTGGTGAAGCCGCGGTCGATGCCGATGATGGACACCACGATGAGACGTCGTACGCCCGCCCGGGCTCCGGCTTCGTGCAGGTTGGCGGCCGTGGCGGTGAAGAATTCGGTTGCTACCTGCTGGTCGGGCGATGGGGTGCTGGAGACGTCGATGATGGTGTCGACGCCGGTGAGAGCCTCGTCCAAGCCCTTTCCGGTGACTACGTCCACGCCGCCTGAACGGGACATCGCCACGACCTCGTGGCCCTGCTCCGTGAGCAGCTCGACGACGTGCTGTCCGACCCGTCCGGTCGCTCCGGCCACTGCGAACTTCCTGCGTGCGTCCATGATCTGGTCTCCTCGGAATCCTCTGCGCTGTTGCCTTCCTGACGGATCGCAGCGGGGGAGTGTGACCGACCGGCAGAAGGAATCTTCGGGACCGGGGTTGTTGTCAGGCCGCGCGGGCGCGGAGGCGGCGCAGCATGCGGGGGTCCTCGAAGCCGACGGAGCGGGCGGCGGCGTCGGTTGTCGCGCCGTGGCTGATGAGGTGTTGGGCGCGTTCGAGGCGCAGGGCCTGCTGGTAGCGCAGTGGGGTGAGTCCCGTGGCGCGGCTGAAGAGGCGGGTGAGTGTCCGTTCGCTCACGCCGACGGCCGAGGCCAGGGCGGGGAGCGGGAGCGGTTGGTCGAAGCGGGCGTCGATGAGGTCCTGGGCTCGGTGCACGGTGTCGTCGAGATGGGACCGGTGCCTCAGCATCGCGCTGGACTGCGGCTCATGGCCGTTGCGGCGGGCGTAGACGACCATGTCGCGGGCCACCTGCGCGGCGACGGCCGGACCCTGCCGGGTGGCGACCAGATGCAGCGCCAGGTCGATACCGCTGGCGATACCGGCCGAGGTGATCACCCGGTCGTCGGTGGTGAACAGGACGTCGCGGACGACCACTGCCGCTGGGTGGCGCACCGCCAGCTCGTCCTGCACGTCGTGGTGGGTGGTGCAGCGACGGCCGTCCAGCAGGCGGGCCCGGCCGAGCGCCTCGGCTCCGGCGCACACGCTGGCCACCGTCCCCCCTCTGGCGTGGTGGTCCCGCAGGACCTGGAGGGAGGCTGCACCGATGGCGGGGCTGTCGGCCAGGGTCGCAGCCCGCCAGCCGGGCACCACGATCAGGTCCTCGGGCCCGAGCTCGGGCCAGTCCAGCCCCGCCACCAGGGGCAGCCCCTGGGCGGTGGAGACCTGCGCCCGCTCGGCGACGTAGGACAGCGTGTAGGGGTGCCCGAAGTCGGCGGCGGTCGAGAAGACCTGCGCGGGGCCGGCCAGGTCCAGCAGATGGACTCCGGGCACCAGGAAGAAGACGATGTGGCTCACGATTCGGTCATCATGCCCTACGTCCTGGCGGCGGCCTCCAGCCCGTCGACGGTGGCGATGGTGGCGAAGCGTCCGGCCAGGGCGTACTCGGTGCGCCTGATGACCTCTTCGGCGGGCAGCGTGCGCGGGTCGGCCAGCAGCTCGGCGACGCTCTGGTCGGCGGGGGCGTCGCGGTGGGGGATGGGGTTGGTCGCGGTCGCGTCGGTCACGAAGGTGACCTGATAGCCGAAGTCGCCGGCGACGCGGGTGGTGGTCTCCACGCACTGCTCGGTACGGATGCCGCAGACGGTGAGTTCGCGGACACCGTGCTCGGTGAGCAGTTGCTGCAGGTTGGTGGTGGTGAAAGCGTTGTGCGAGGTCTTGTGGATCAGCGGTTCCCCGTCCGCCCGCTCCAGTTCCTCCATGAGCCGTACATGGCCGAGGGCCGGGTCGAAGACATCCCCGCTGCCCGGCTCGGAGTGCAGCACCCATACGACCAGGTCCCCGGCCTGACGGGAGAGCCGGACCAGGCGGTTCACCTGCTCGGCGATCTTCAGGTCAGAGGTGGTCTCCCACAGCGGACGGGCCCGGAAGGACTCCTGGACATCAATGACGATCAGTGCTCGGGTCATGCCTCAAGCCTGGGCCGCACGGGAGGGCGGGGGCCAGGCCATATCGGGTCCGGGTGCGGACCGATCCGGTCATCAGTGGAGCGAGGGGGAGCTGACGTCGTCCCCTGTCCCCACGGGTACCTACCGCGAGTCCCTATGAGTGGGAGTCGCGATCCCGCAGAGCGTTGATGCCGCCGGCGTGGTTGAAATGCTGATGGGCATGCGCCTGGCGGCGCGCATCGCGAACGCCTCTCTTGGCCGCCGCTTCGATTCGCCGCGCTTCCGAACCGGATTCCATCCGGCGCCTCTGGCGGCCCACCAGCACGATCACGGCGGCACCCGCGATGGACAAGGCCGCTGTCGCAGCCAGGACCAGGTAGACCATCCGCACCCCTGCTCGCCTCGGACCATTCACAACGATCACGCCCCGGAACAGCTCGCCCAGGGCCGGTCACGCCACCGTACGCAGTGGGCGAGCACAGACGAACGGGCCCTTCCGGCACCAATGACTGGCAGAACTCTGCCGCCCCCCGGCAACTTCCAAGAACCGACGAGATACAGCCTGCGAGGTGATGGATTGCCAGCCGCAGGGGCAGCGAGCCGAGTGTCTGGCTCACGCCCGGCGGAGCGTGCTGCCCGCCCGCACTGCGTTGGCGAGGGTCCGTCCGCAGGCCGTGGCGTTCTATGCTCCTGCGGCCTCATCCTCCCGCAGCGGAGGGCGGGTTGCGGCATGCTGCCACCGATGGTCGTACGGGGGAAGGGCGCGATGGAGGAACTGGCGGAGCTGGAGGAGTGGGTCGCGGTGATCGACGCGTGCATCGAGCCCATCGTGACGAGGCCGGTGGATCTCACCGACCCCGACTGGATGCGGAAGATGCAGGAGGGCCCGCGTCCGCTGGACGAGGCGGGGATTCGGCCGGAGGCGGAGGCGGCGCTGCGGGACGTGCTTTCCCGCTACGAGGAGGGCGACGAGGAAGTCCGGGCCGCCCTGCGCGCGCTCCTGGAACGGTGTCACTACTTCGGCGGGGCGACGACGCTGCCCGCCGAGCCCACGCCCCAAGGCTTCCGACAGCGACTCATGGAGATGTCGGTCGAGGATCAGGGCCGCGACACACGGGACATGATGGTCGGCCTGAACGGTCTGTGCGGGCAGGCCCGGGACGCCGGCGTCGACATCAGGCCGCTCCTGCTGGACGTGGCCGAACTCTCCAGTGAGGTCGACAAGTACGGGATGGGTTCCACACGGGACATCCTGCTCCGGGCGGCCGGAAGGGAGCCCAGCGGGCTCTGGTGAGCGTGGGGCACGGGAACGGGCCGCCGTTTCCTCCCTCCGAAGTCGAGCGACCGCTTCAGGCGACCGCCGGAGCCAAGGTTGCCGGAGTTGGCCCGTCCGGGCGGACGGTGAATCCGTGTACTGCCTTTGTGGGGGTGGAGGAGAAGACCGGAGTGTGGGCCGGTAGCAGGTGTTCGAGTAGGACGGTTGACTCGCGGAGTGCGAATTGCAGGCCCAGGCAGGCACGGGGGCCGATGCCGAAGGGGAAGTAGGCGCCCGGGTGGGTGGGGCGGGCGTCCGGAGTGATGAAGCGCTGGGGGTCGAAGTGCTCCGGGTCCGGCCAGAGTTCGGGATCGCGGTGTGTGAGGTACGGGCAGACCAGGAGGTCGGTGCCCGCCTCGACGGCGTACCCGGCGAGGGTGTCGTCCTCGGCGGCGTGGCGGGGCAGGATCCAGGCGGACGGGTAGAGCCGGAGCGTTTCGTGGATCAGGGCCTGGATGGCCTGGCGGCGTTCCGGGGATCCTTCGCCGCCGGCGGCCAGCGCTTGCTCGCGGGCGCCGGGGTTCCGGTCGAGGAGCAGGTAGAGCCAGTTCAGGGTGGTGGCGGTGGTCTCGTGCCCGGCCGCGAGCAGCGTGACCAGTTCGTCGCGGATCAGCCGGTCGGTGTACTCGGGGTGCTCGGCTGCGGCGTCGAGCAGGACGTGCAGCAGGCCCGGGCCGTCGGGTCCGGCCGCTCCGCCGCGGGCGGCCTCGATGGCGTGCCGCGCGACCGCGTCGATCCGGGCGAGATCGGCGGCGACGGCTTCCCGGGCGGGGCCGATATCGGC
>NZ_JAPWHT010000591.1:0-5296 GCF_027270795.1 Streptomyces sp. ActVer | reverse complement strand
CGTCCCGGGCCAGCCAGCTGCGCACCCAGGCCTGCGTCCCGCAGTCGTGCACCACGACCCCCTCTCCGGACCGCAGGGCCCGGCGCAGGCCCGCGTAGTGCGCGGCGCGGACCAGGGGCCGGTAGACCGCGTACGGCAGGAAGCGGGCCAGCCTGCCGTCCCAGCGGTCGCGGGTGTCCTGGGAGTCGATGCGGCGGCCCGCCACCGCCCGGCGCATCAGGGTCGACTTGCCGCTGCCGGGCAGGCCCGTGACCACCACCAGGTCGGCCTTGCCGAAGCGCAGACCGTGCGGACTGTGTCCCGCGCGCTCCCGCAGATCGCGGACGACAGGCGCCGGAAGCGGGCCGCACGCCTCCCCGGCCGGGGCAGTGGGCTGCTTGGGCAGCGCGATGGCCGCGCTCGTGGCGTACGCCGTGGTCCTGTTCACCCTGATCGTCCTCCCCATCGGGTCGGGAGACCCATCCCCGTCGAGTGTAAAGAGAAGGTAATGCGCTGGTCCCCTCATTTCTGTTCCCGTCCTGCCACAGCCCCGTCACAGATCGCTGTGGATGCCTGTGGACCCTGTGCGGACGCCGTGCGGCCGGCCCGCGACGCCGTACACCGCCCCCTCGCGAAGAGTCCCCTGCCGCGCCGCTCCGATGCGTGCAATGATGTGCCCGCCAACTGCATACCGGCCGCTTGAATCCGCGCGGGAGAGTTCCGGACACGTTTTTGCGTACGTGGTCCGGGCGCCGAAGGAGCAAGTCCCTCCCTTGAATCTCTCAGGCACCGTTACCGCGCGGGCGAGGCACATCTGAAAAGCGGGCCTTCTTCCCTGTCACCAGGGCGTCGGCTCCACCCAAGGTGCAAGTCAGTGACCGTCCCGTACGACCGGTGGTCACGGCGAACCTCTCAGGTTCCGATGACAGATGGGGAGGAACGACCTCGCCGTCATGCCTTGGGAGCCCCACCGTGAGCAGTAACGCCCCCGTCGACCCGCGCCACACCGCGCTCGACGCCCTCCATCGTTCGCTCGGCGCGACGATGACCGATTTCGCCGGCTGGGACATGCCCCTGCGGTACGGCTCCGAGCGCGACGAGCACCTCGCCGTACGGACGAAGGCCGGACTCTTCGACCTCTCCCACATGGGCGAGATCACCGTCACCGGGCCCCAGGCGGCCGCGCTGCTCGACTTCGCGCTGGTCGGCAACATCGGGGGCGTGAAGCCCGGCCGGGCCCGCTACACCATGATCTGCCGGGCCGACGGCGGCATCCTCGACGACCTGATCGTCTACCGGCTCGCGGAGACCACGTACATGGTCGTCGCCAACGCCTCCAACGCCCAGACCGTGCTGGACGCGCTCGTGGAGCGGGCCGGGGGCTTCGACGCCGAGGTCCGCGACGACCGTGACGCGTACGCCCTGCTCGCGATCCAGGGACCCGAGTCCCCCGGCATCCTCAAGTCCCTCACCGACGCCGACCTGGACGGACTGAAGTACTACGCCGGCCTGCCCGGCACCGTCGCCGGCGTCCCGGCCCTGATCGCGCGCACCGGCTACACCGGCGAGGACGGCTTCGAGCTGTTCGTGGCCCCGGCCGACGCCGAGAAGCTGTGGCAGGCGCTGACCGACGCGGGCACCCCGGTCGGGCTCGTCCCCTGCGGCCTCTCCTGCCGGGACACCCTGCGCCTGGAGGCGGGCATGCCGCTGTACGGGCATGAGCTGAGCACCGCGCTCACCCCGTTCGACGCGGGGCTCGGCCGGGTCGTGAAGTTCGAGAAGGAGGGCGACTTCGTGGGGCGCGAGGCGCTGACCGGGGCCGCCGCCCGGGCCGAGTCGCAGCCCCCGCGCGTCCTCGTCGGCCTGATCGCCGAGGGCCGCCGCGTGCCACGCGCCGGATACCCGGTCGTCGCCGACGGCAAGGTCGTCGGCGAGGTCACCTCCGGCGCACCCTCACCCACCCTGGGCAAGCCGATCGCGATGGCGTACGTCGACGCCGCGCACTCCGCACCCGGCACGCCCGGTGTCGGCGTGGACATCCGGGGCAGCCACGAGCCGTACGAGGTCGTGGCGCTGCCCTTCTACAAGCGCCAGAAGTGACACTGGTCCGCAAGGATCAGAAGTGACACCGGACCGTGGGCGTCAGAAGCGGCACCGGTCCAAAGGCGTCGGAAGCGACACCGGTTCGCAGGCCCTGCGCGACACCGGTCGACAGCGTCAGAAGTGACCCTGAGCACATCCGCCCAGGTCACCCCCAGTCCCCCTGCATCAGCACTCCCCCGCGTACAGGAGAATTCAGGCCATGAGCAACCCCCAGCAGCTGCGCTACAGCAAGGAGCACGAGTGGCTGTCGGGCGCCGAGGACGGCGTCTCGACGGTCGGCATCACGGAGCACGCGGCCAACGCGCTCGGCGATGTGGTGTACGTCCAGCTCCCGGAGGTCGGTGACACGGTGACCGCGGGCGAGACCTGCGGCGAGCTGGAGTCGACCAAGTCCGTGAGCGATCTGTACTCGCCCGTCTCCGGTGAGATCACCGAGATCAACCAGGACGTCGTGGACGACCCCGCGCTGGTGAACACCGCCCCGTTCGAGGGCGGCTGGCTGTTCAAGGTACGGGTCGCGGAGGAGCCGAAGGACCTGCTCTCCGCGGACGAGTACACCGAATTCTCCGGCAGCTAAGGACTCCTGACCGATGTCGCTTCTGAACCAGTCCCTCCACGAGCTCGACCCGGACATCGCCGCCGCCGTCGACGCCGAGCTGAACCGTCAGCAGTCCACCCTCGAAATGATCGCCTCGGAGAACTTCGCCCCGGTCGCCGTCATGGAGGCCCAGGGCTCGGTCCTCACCAACAAGTACGCCGAGGGCTACCCCGGCCGCCGCTACTACGGCGGCTGCGAGCACGTCGACGTCGCCGAGCAGATCGCCATCGACCGGGTCAAGGAGCTGTTCGGCGCCGAGTACGCCAACGTCCAGCCCCACTCGGGCGCCTCCGCCAACCAGGCCGCGCTCTTCGCGCTGGCCCAGCCCGGCGACACCATCCTCGGTCTCGACCTGGCCCACGGCGGCCACCTGACCCACGGGATGCGGCTCAACTTCTCCGGCAAGCAGTTCAACGTGGTCGCCTACCACGTGGACGAGGCCGGCCTGGTCGACATGGCCGAGGTCGAGCGGCTCGCCAAGGAGCACCGCCCGAAGGTGATCATCGCGGGCTGGTCGGCGTACCCGCGACAGCTCGACTTCGCCGAGTTCCGCCGTATCGCGGACGAGGTCGAGGCCTACCTGTGGGTCGACATGGCGCACTTCGCGGGTCTGGTCGCGGCCGGTCTCCACCCGAACCCGGTGGAGCACGCGGACGTGGTCACCTCCACCACCCACAAGACACTGGGCGGGCCCCGCGGCGGCATCATCCTCGCCAAGAAGGCCTTCGCGAAGAAGCTCAACTCGTCCGTCTTCCCGGGCTTCCAGGGCGGCCCCCTGGAGCACGTGATCGCGGCCAAGGCCGTCTCCTTCAAGGTCGCGGCCTCGGAGGACTTCAAGGAGCGTCAGCGCCGTACGGTCGAGGGCGCCCGGATCCTCGCCGAGCGGCTCACCGCGCCCGACACTCGCGCGGCCGGCGTGAACGTCCTCTCCGGCGGCACGGACGTCCACCTGATCCTGGTCGACCTGCGCGACTCGGAGCTGGACGGCCAGCAGGCCGAGGACCGCCTCCACGAGGTCGGCATCACGGTCAACCGCAACGCCGTCCCGAACGACCCCCGCCCGCCGATGGTCACCTCCGGCCTGCGGATCGGCACGCCCGCCCTCGCCACCCGCGGCTTCACCGCCGAGGACTTCGCCGAGGTCGCGGACGTCATCGCCGAGGCGCTGAAGGCCCCCGCGACCTTCGGGAAGGCCGACGCCCAGGTACTGAAGGCCCGGGTGTCCGCACTGGCGGAGAAGCACCCGCTGTACCCCGGTCTGGGCCAGTAGTCCCGTTTCACCGGGGCACCGCGCACACTGGAAGGTGTGCGCGGTGCCCCGCCCGCCCGACACCCACCACCACCGCCCTGGTCGCGGCGCTTCGCGCCTTTCGTTCTTCTGCACCACCCCCGCTTTGAGGAGTCCCCGTGGCCATCTCGGTCTTCGACCTGTTCTCGATCGGCATCGGCCCGTCCAGCTCCCACACGGTCGGCCCGATGCGCGCCGCGCGGATGTTCGCCCGCCGCCTGCGCACCGAGGACGTCCTGTCCTCCGTGACCTCGGTACGCGCCGAGCTGTACGGCTCACTGGGCGCGACCGGACACGGCCACGGCACCCCCAAGGCGGTGCTGCTCGGCCTGGAGGGCGCCTCGCCGCGCACGGTGGACGTGGAGGGGGCCGACGACCGGGTCGAGCAGATCAAGTCGTCGGGCCGCATCGCCCTGCTCGGCGACCAGGAGATCAACTTCTCCTTCGACGACGATCTGGTCCTGCACCGCCGCAAGACGCTGCCGTACCACGCGAACGGCATGACGCTGTGGGCGCACGACGCCTCGGGCGCCGAGCTGCTGTCGAAGACGTACTACTCGGTGGGCGGCGGGTTCGTCGTCGACGAGGACGCGGTGGGCGCGGACCGCATCAAGCTGGACGACACGGTCCTCAAGTACCCCTTCCGCACGGGCGACGAGCTGCTGCGCCTCACCCGCGAGACGGGCCTGTCGATCTCCGCCCTGATGCTGGAGAACGAGCGGGCCTGGCGCACCGAGGACGAGATCCGCGAGGGGCTGCTCGCGATCTGGCGGGTGATGCAGGCGTGCGTCTCGCGCGGCATGTCCCGCGAGGGCATCCTGCCCGGCGGCCTCAGGGTCCGCCGCCGCGCGGCCATGTCGGCCCGTCAACTGCGCGCCGAGGGCGACCCGTTGGCCCACGCCATGGAGTGGATCACGCTGTACGCGATGGCGGTGAACGAGGAGAACGCGGCGGGCGGCCGCGTCGTGACCGCCCCGACGAACGGCGCGGCCGGCATCATCCCGGCGGTCCTGCACTACTACATCAACTTCGTGCCCGGCGCGGACGAGGAGGGAGTCGTACGCTTCCTGCTCGCCGCAGGCGCCATCGGCATGCTCTTCAAGGAGAACGCGTCCATCTCCGGCGCCGAGGTCGGCTGCCAGGGCGAGGTCGGCTCGGCCTGCTCGATGGCTGCGGGCGCGCTGGCGGAGGTGCTCGGCGGCTCTCCCGAACAGGTCGAGAACGCCGCGGAGATCGGCATGGAACACAACCTCGGCCTCACCTGCGACCCGGTCGGCGGCCTCGTCCAGATCCCCTGCATCGAACGCAACGGCATGGCCGCGGTCAAG
>NZ_JAPWHT010000590.1:0-5301 GCF_027270795.1 Streptomyces sp. ActVer | reverse complement strand
CTTGACCGCGGCCATGCCGTTGCGTTCGATGCAGGGGATCTGGACGAGGCCGCCGACCGGGTCGCAGGTGAGGCCGATCCTCGTGGCCGCGGGCGCCCTTGCCCGGCCCCCGCGCGCGGGCCGCCATGTGTACGCGGACCTCGGCCCGCTGCGCTCCGCGCCCACCGAGCGCGGTGTCGGCGACGCCCAGGAACTGGAGGACTTCCTCACCGACCGCCTCGGCATGCCCGTGCCCGGCGGCCACCGCTTCGGCGACGACCTCGGCGCGCTGCGCGTACGCCTGGCCACCGGCCCGTTCCTCGGCACAACCCACGAGGAGCGGACGGCGTCTCTCTCGTCACCGGAACCTCTGGAATTGCCGCATGTGGAACGCGCGTTGAGTCTGCTGGGCTCGGCACTCGCCGAGCTCCGCGATGACGATGACGCTCGGCGACGGGAGTCCCCTCGATGACGCAGCAGTCCGAGTCGACCACGACCACCACGACCACGGACGCCGAAGATCCGGCGTCGGCCTCCCCTCTGTCCCCGCTCCTGTCCTCCCCACTGCCCTCAGCCGTGTTCGCACCCGCCGTCGGAACCCCGCTCGCCGAACCCCGTCCGCTCGGCGAACGCCGCGTCTGGCCCCGCTCGTTCGCGGACCGGCTGACCGCCTCGCTGCCCGGCCTGAGCGGCTTCGCCCGGTTCGCCCGCGAGGGCGCGCTGCGGCCGGGTCCCGAGGGGCTCGCCGACATTCCCCGACTTCCGTACGAGCCGGGCCCGTTGCCCCGGGTGGACGCACGCACCATCGCCGTCTCCTGGGCGGGGCACGCCAGTTGGGTGGTCCGCATCGGTGGGCTCACCGTGCTCACCGACCCGGTGTGGTCCCGCAAGATCCTCGGAACTCCCGCCCGGATCACGCCCGTCGGCGTGGCCTGGAGCGCACTGCCGCGCATCGACGCGGTCGTCATCAGCCACAACCACTACGACCACCTTGACGCGCCGACGCTGCGCCGACTCCCGCGCGACACCCCGGTGTTCGTCCCCGCCGGGCTCGGCCGCTGGTTCAGGCGCCGCCGCTTCTCGCACGTCACCGAGCTGGACTGGTGGGAAGCGGCCGAACTGGGCGGCATCCGCTTCGACTTCGTACCGGCCCACCACTGGTCCAAGCGCAGCCTCCACGACACCTGCAGCACCCTGTGGGGCGGCTGGGTCCTGACCGCGTCCGACGGTCAACGCGTGTACTTCGCCGGCGACACGGGATACGGCCACTGGTTCTCCCGCATCGGCGCCCGCTACCCCGGTATCGACCTCGCCCTCCTCCCCATCGGCGCGTACGACCCCCGCTGGTGGCTCAGCGACGTCCACTGCGACCCCGAGGACGCGGTCCGAGCCACCCAGGACCTGGGCGCCCACCGCATGGCCCCCATGCACTGGGCCACCTTCGTCCTCTCGGCAGAACCGGTCCTCGAACCCCTGACCCGCGTACGAACGGCATGGGAGAAGGCAGGCCTGGCGAGGGAAAACCTGTGGGACCTGCCGGTGGGCGCTTCAAGGGTGCTCGGCTGAAGGCCCCAGCTTCTGGGCGCGCGGGGAGGGGCGGGCCCTTCAGGCGCGCGGTGACCCGCAGGTTTTTGGGGGCGCGGGGAACTGCGCGACCGGCCACACCCGGCCCGCAGACAACACACGGCAGAAGCCCCCGGACCGACCTACCCACACCTACCTACTGCGACGCGCTGCGCATACGGCGCCAAAGACCGGGTGCCACGCTGATCACAACGGTCAGAACGACCACCGCAACCACCCCCTCCCAGGGCTCCTTGAACAAGGAACCCCCGGCCACCCCGATGAGCTGATAAGTCGCGGCCCAGGCCAGGCAAGCCGGCCCATCCCCCCGAGCGAACCGCCGCAACGGCCACTTCGCCATCAAGCAGGCCAGCATCACCGGAATACGCCCCGCCGGCACCAGCCGCGACAACACGAGCACAGCCACACCATGCTCCGCGAGCTTCTCCTGCGCCTGCGCCAGCCGATCCTCCGGCGCACGGTCCCGGATCGCCGCCAGCCACCGCGACCCGTTCTTCGACTTCATGCCACGGCGCCCGAGCCAGTACAGCGCGACATCCCCCAGGAACGCCGCGAACGCCGCCACCACGAAGACCAGCACCATCGAGAACGGAGCGGTCTGGTGGAACGCCACCACCGCCGCCGAACTCACCAGGGCACCCGTCGGCACGACGGGCACCAACGCCCCGATCAGCACCAGCAGGAACAACGACGGATAGCCGAGCGCCTGCTGGGTGGACTCGGGCGGCACGGTCGTGACCGCGGCGGCGAGCACATCCCTCACCGGGCTTCGCCCTCCCGCTCGTCGTCGCCCCGGCCGGCCGGCGCGTCCCCCGGGGATGACCGGTACCCCGCGACCCGCGGCCGCACACGCTGTCCGTGTTCCAGAAGGTGCACCGCCACCTCGGGCGCACGCTCGGCGGCCAGGCGCACGAACTCCTCGCCGGGCGCGTGGAATTCATGGGGGCGCACGGCATCCATCCCGATCGGCCAGTACGTGCCGTAGTGCACCGGCACCGCGCTCCCCGGCCGCAGACGGGCCCGCGCCTCGGCCGCCCGCCCGGCGTCCAGGTGCCCCTCGCCCAGATACGGCCCCCATCCACCGACCGGCAGCAGCGCCACGTCGACCGGCCCGACCTCCTTGGCCATCGACTCGAAGAGGCCCGTGTCCCCGGCGAAGTACGTCCGTGCCTCGCCCTCGATCACATAGCCGAGGGCGGGCGCGCGGTGCGGCCCGACCGGCAGCCGCCGCCCGTCGTGCCGCGCCGGAACGGCCTGTACGACCAGGTCACCGACCCTCGTACGATCGCCGCTGGCCATCTCGGTGACCTGCAGATGACTGAGCCTCCGCAGCCCGGGGACGACCCGCGGGGCGCCCTTCGGCACCAGCAGCCGGGTGCCCGGGGCGAGCCGCGCGAGCGACGGGACGTGCAGATGATCGGCGTGCAGATGGGACACCAGGGCCACGTCCGCCACCGCGGCCTCCGGCGGGGGCGGCGCGCCCCGGCGCCTGCGCAGATGCGCGAGCCGGCGCGCGAAGAGCGGGTCCGTGAGCACGCGCGCGCCCGAGTCCTCGACGGTGCAGGTGGCGTGACCCCACCAAGTGATCTCCACCGGCACTCCTTTGCCTCCTTCGCGCGACTCCCCCCGAGCGTACGGGCAGGAGTAGGGTCGGCGACGAAACCCGGAGGTGAGGGGGGACGCCATGGGAGACACACGCCGTGCCTCCGGCACGCTTCGCGTGACGACGATCGCGAGTCTGACGCCGTTGGAGGAGCTGGAGGCGGACCCCTTCCTCGTGGACTCGCGCAGCCAGCACGCCATGTGCGCGCGCTGGGCCGCCGAGCGCGGCTATGTCGTCACCCGCGAACTGCTCGTACGGGGGCTGCGGCCCGACCACTGCGCGCTCTGGGAGGACGTCGAGGCGGGCCTCGTCGACCTGTTCGTCGCGCCCAGCCGCCGGGTCCTGGAACGGGCGCTCGCCTCCGTGGACGAGTTCACCGCCGAGTGCGCCCGGCGCGGAGTGCGGGTCGAGACGGTCGGCCACGCGGAACCCGCGTACGACGCCCAGATGAAGGCCCATGTCCACCGCCGTCTGTCGATGCCGACGGCGGGCTACGACGGCCGCTGACGCCTCCGGCGGTGCCGGGCCCGGGCCCGGCAGGGGCAACCCCGTGCGGTGATTCGCGGTCACCCTGTGTACGCGTGGCGAGCAACCGTCGTGCCCTTGTGCGCCGCCGAAACGGCTTGCGTGCTTGTGACAGGGTTGGGGCAGGTCTGAGAGCGGGGTGGAGGTGGGCGTGGCGTGAGCGGCGCGAGATGGCGGCGGCTGGTGAGCGCGCTCTGGCGGAGCGTTGCCGTATGGGCCGTGTCCACGGTCACCATGCTGGCACTGGCCGGGATCCTGCCGGACTTCAGAATCCAGTCAGCAGACGGGGACAGCGCGACGCAGATCGCCGTCACGGCCGCACTCGGCGCCGGGGCGTTCGGCGTGCTCTCCTCCGTGGTGTGGCCGCTCCTCGTCCGGGCCCTGCTCCTCGTCCCCGCCCTCGTCCTCGGCCTGCTCGTCTTCTTCCTCAACGGCTCGCTCCTGTGGCTCGCCCTGCGCATCATCCCGTCGGGAGAGAGCGAGGCCGCCCCGGAGACGGCCGTGGTGGTCGCCGCTGTGATGTCGGCCGTCGCCTCCGCCACCGGCGGTGCCCTCGCCGTCCGGGACGACGACGCGTACAGGCGCAGGCTCTACCGGCTCTCCGACCGGCGGCGGGGCGAGCTGGAGCCGGGCTCGGGCCCGTCCACCCCCGGCGCGGTCTTCCTCCAGCTCGACGGCGTCGGTCACGACGTACTCCTGGACGCGGTCGGACGCGGTCTGATGCCGACCGTCGCCTCCTGGCTCGGTGACGCCGAGGGGACCCGCACCACCCACCGGCTCACCCCCTGGCGTACCGACTGGTCCAGCCAGACCGGCGCCAGCCAGCTGGGCATCCTGCACGGCTCCAACCACGACATCCCCGCCTTCCGCTGGTACGAGAAGGACACCCTGGAGGTCATGGTCTGCAACCGCCCCACCAGCGCCGCCGAACTCCAGCGCCGCGCCATCGCACGCACCGGCGACGGCGGACTGCTCACCATGGACGGCGCCAGCCGGGGAAACCTCTTCAGCGGCGGCGCCGACCAGCTCGCCCTGGTGCTCTCCGTGGCCGCCAGGAGGGGCCGGAAGAACCGCTCGCGGGCCGGCTACTTCGCGTACTTCTCCGACCCCGCCAACGCCGTCCGTACCGCCATGTCCTTCGTCGCCGAGGTCGGCCGCGAGATCGGCGAGTCCACCTGGGCCCGCCTCAAGAAGCGGCGCCCGCGGGTCGGCCGCGGCGGCCTCTACCCGTTCATCCGGGCCTTCGCGACCGTCATCGAGCGGGACGTCGTCGTCGCCGCGGTGATCGGGGACATGCTCGCCGGACGCTCCTCGGTCTACGCGGACCTGGTGGCGTACGACGAGGTGGCGCACCACTCGGGCCCGCGCAGCCGCGACACGGAGAAGGTCCTGGCCCGCCTGGACCGCTCACTGGCCCTGATCGCGCAGGTCGCCGAGCACGCCCCTCGCGCGTACCGCGTCGTCCTGCTGTCCGACCACGGCCAGAGCCCCGGCGAGACCTTCCGTACGCGCTACGGACTCGGCCTCGGCGAACTGGTCCGGGCCGGCTGCGGGCTGCCCGTGCCCCGCAAGGCGCGCCGCACCCACAGCGGCGCCGAGGCCAGGGCCGC
>NZ_JAPWHT010000058.1:0-33730 GCF_027270795.1 Streptomyces sp. ActVer | reverse complement strand
CGGGGCGCGGCAACTGAGTGTCGCACTCGCAAGAGAATATGTGGCCCAGACCACAAGTGCGCAGACCAGTGAGTACGCCGGCCTCTGGCTCGCCCGCTGCGACACCCTCACGCGCCTCGCCGACCACCTCCGCCGGCACGACAACAGCCCCTTGCCGCTCCTCCGCTCCCAACTGCGGCGCTCCTGGGAGGCGATCCTGCTGGAACGGGTCACGGAACTGAGGGACGAGACGGACGAGACGCTGTAGAGCCACCAGCCGGTCAGCCCTGCAGGAGCACCACACACGACTCGCCCGGCAGGCTGAGCACTCCGTCCGCGCCCGGAACCTCCACCGGCTCCCACGCCGCCAGTACACGGGCCGGCCGGGTGCCGAGGGGGATCGCCGCGGGGTCCTTGCCGAGGTTCACGGCCACCCGGACGTCACCGCGGCGGAAGGCGAGCCAGCGGGTGCGCTCGTCGTAGGCGACCTTGACGTCCGCGAGGTCGGGGTCGGAGAGGTCCGGCTGGGTGTGCCGGAGGGCGATGAGTTCGCGGTACCAGTCGAGCGCGCGCGCGTGGAGCCCGTTCTCCGGTTCGGACCAGTCCAGGCAGGAGCGGTCACGGGTGGCGGGGTCCTGCGGGTCCGGGACGTCCTCCTCGGCCCACCCGTGCGCCGCGAACTCCCGCCGCCTGCCCCGGCGTACGGCCTCCGCGAGCTCGGGATCCGTGTGGTCCGTGAAGAACTGCCAGGGCGTGCCCGCCGCCCACTCCTCGCCCATGAACAGCATCGGCGTGAACGGCCCGGTCAGCGTCAGCGCGGCCGCGCAGGCCAGCAGGCCGGGGGAGAGGGAGGCCGAGAGCCGGTCGCCCTGGGCGCGGTTGCCGATCTGGTCGTGGGTCTGCGCGTACCCCAGGAGGCGGTGTGCGGAGACCTTCGTGAGGTCCAGCGGGCGGCCGTGCCGGCGACCGCGGAAGCTCGAGTACGTACCGTCGTGGAAGAAGCCCGTGGTCAGCGTCTTCGCGACCGAGGCGAGCGGGGACCGGCCGAAGTCCGCGTAGTAGCCCTGTGTCTCACCGGTCAGCGCGGTGTGCAGCGCGTGGTGGAAGTCGTCGTTCCACTGCGCGTGCAGCCCGAGCCCGTTCTCCTTGCGGGGCGTGATGATCCGCGGGTCCGCCAGGTCCGACTCGGCGATGAGGAACAGCGGGCGGCCCTGCTCCTCGGCGAACGTGTCCACGGCGGCCGACAGTTCCTCCAGGAAGTGGCACGCGCGCGTGTCGCGCAGCGCGTGCACGGCGTCCAGCCGCAGCCCGTCGAACCGGTAGTCGCGCAGCCACGCCAGCGCGCTGCCGAGCAGGAACGCACGCACCTCGTCCGAGCCGGGCGCGTCCAGGTTCACGGCCGCGCCCCAGGGCGTGTGGTGCGTCTCCGTGAAGTACGGCCCGAAGGCGGGCAGGTAGTTGCCGGACGGCCCCAGGTGGTTGTGCACGACGTCCAGGACGACACCGAGCCCGAGCTCGTGCGCCCGGTCGGCAAAGCGCTTCAGCGCCTCAGGGCCGCCGTACGGCTCGTGCACGGCCCACAGCGACACGCCCTCGTATCCCCAGCCGTGCCGCCCCGGGAACGGGCACAGCGGCATCAACTCGACGTGCGTCACGCCCAGTTCCACCAGATGCCCGAGCCGCTCGGCGGCCGCGTCCAGGGTTCCCTCGCGCGTGTACGTGCCCACGTGCAGCTCGTACAGCACGGCGCCCGGAAGCCCGCGCCCCGCCCACTCCGTACGCCACGCGTACCGCTCGTGGTCGACGACCGCGCTCAGCCCGTCGGGCCCGTCCGGCTGCCTGCGCGAGCGCGGATCGGGCAGTACGGGGCCGTCGTCGACCGCGAACCCGTACCGCGTCCCGTCCTGCGCCTCGGCCTCTCCCGTCCACCACCCCACGCGCTCCGGATCGGGCTCCAGCGCGCGCGTGGTGTCCGCGCAGTGGAGCGTCATGCGGTCGGCCTGTGGTGCCCACACCTCGAACTGCACGGACGGTTCTCCCTCGCTGCTCACCGTGACGTCGCCGGTCCCATGGTGCGTCAAACGAGATCAATTCACCTTCGAATCCTCCGGATCGAACGACTTGAAAGGACCGGATCCGACGTAGGTGCTCCTCTGAAGTGCTGCGTTTTCTGGACACTCCGGCCGCGCTGCCAGACAATCGGCTCCGTGACGTCGTCCTCCGAGTTCCACACCTATCCCGCTCCCGCGCGGTTGTCGGACGCCGAGCGCGACCGGGCGCTGAGGGTGCTGCGGGAGGGCGTCGCCCTGGGAAGGCTCTCGCACGACACGTTCGTACTGCGGATGGAACTCGCCTTCGCCGCCCGCACCTCGGACGAACTCGCCGCGCTCACCGCCGACCTGCAGACGGAGAACCGTTGGTCGCGGATGCTGTTCGGCGCGGTCGAGGCGGTCTCCGGCTTCACCGTGCGGCTGCGCAGGGCGTGGCAGGCCGAGCGGCTCCCCAAGCTGCTGCTGCCCCGGCCGGACAACCGGTACCCGCTGCGTATCGGCCGCGACCCGGCCAGCGGTCTGCGGCTCAGCCACGAGACGGTGTCCCGTGTGCACGCCGAGCTCACCCGCCAGGGCGGTATGTGGGTGCTGCGTGACCTGGGCTCGACCAATGGCACGTCCGTGAACGGGCGGCGGGTGATCGGGGCCGCCGTCGTCCAGGTCGGGGACCAGGTCAGTTTCGGGCGGATGGCGTTCCGGCTCGCCGCGGACTGAGCGGTTCGCTCCGCGGGGTGCGTCGTCTTGGGGTGCGGGTCCGCTGTGGCTGGGCGCGCAGTTCCCCGCGCCCATGAAGGGGCGCGGAGTTGAAGCCTCCGCCGGCGGCCCCTGCTGACGTGAACGTTCCGGGCGTGCAGTGGTGTTGACGTACCTCCGTAGTCGTGACTCACTGTGCGTACGCCATGCACACCAAGTGAACCGATGGCTCTTCACAGCGGAGGTCAAGACGCTGCCGCCACTCCTCCGCTATCTGTCCGTCGACGAGCTTGGCGTGCGGGCGGCCGCGCTCGTCGACCGCCGCCCACGGGACGCCCGGCTGCGCCAAGTGGGCACGTCAAGGGCCGGACTGCCCCTGTTGCTGCTGTCCGTCGGGCACGGCAGCCGCCAGGCCCTGATCGTCGCGGGACCCCACGCCAACGAGCCGGTCGGCGGCGCCACCGCGCTGCGGCTCGCCGAACGGGCCCTCGCCGACCCCCGGTTGTGCGACGGCGCCGACGTGACCTGGAACCTCCTGCTGTGCCTCGACCCCGACGGCGCCCGCCGCAACGAGGGCTGGCTGTCGGGCCCGTACACCCTCGGCCACTACTTCCGGCACTTCTTCCGCCCCGGCTTCCTCGAACAGCCCGAGTGGCTGCCCGACGGCGCGGCGGCGGCAGCCCTGCCGGAGACCCGCACCCTGCTCGCCCTCCAGGACGAACTGCGGCCCTTCTTCCAGTGCTCCCTGCACGGCGTCGACGTGGGCGGCGGCTTCGTCGAGCTGACCCGCGACCTGCCCGGACTCGCGCCGCGCCTCGCGCACATCGCGGGGCGCCTGGGCATCCCGCTGGAACTCGGGTCGTACGACACGCTGTACTGGCCGACCCTCGGGCCCGCGGTCTACCGGATCCCGCCCCCGCGGCGCGGCGACCTGGCCGCGGCCATCACGGAGGCGGCGGTCGAGTCCACCTGGTTCCACCCGCACCCGTACGGCACGGTGACCGCCGTCGTCGAGGCGCCCATGTGGGGCGTGGCGGCCGTGGGGGACGCCTCGGCGCCCGCGGACACCGACGGGGCCCTGCGGGCCGTCAGCCGCACGCTGCGGCGCGACACGGCCCTTCTGGAGGCCCTGTTGGCCCGTATCCGCCCCTCCCTGGACACGGCTCCGGACGCGGACCGTCTCCTCGCACCGGTCGACGACTATTTACTGGTCTGCCCCGGCCTCGCCGACTCCTGGGACCCCGACACCGAAGCGGACGGCGGCGCGCGCCCGCTGCCGCCGCTCGACACGGCACGGTTGACCGCGCTGCGCATCTCCGGGCGGCGGATAGCGCTGCGCACGGCGGGGCTGCTGCGGCAGTTGGTGACCGCCGCCGGGCAGGACCCGTCCGGCGCGACGGCGGACCTCGACCGGCTCATCGACGAGTGGTGCGCGGACTACCACGACGGCCACGGGGCTCGCTGGATCCCGGTGGCACGGCAGGTCGAGTACCACGCGCGCGTAGTGCTCGCCGCGTTCGACCTGGCGCGGCACCGGGCACCCGTCCCGCCGGCCGGCACGGGTCCGCTCGGTACGCCCCCGAGGAGGGCCGAAGTGCCGTTCGAGTGAGTCGGGGTGGGCCTCGGGGCCCGGTGTGCCGATGCACAGGCAATGACGAACACTCACAAAGCGACGGCGGCGGTACGGGCCTGTCTGCTGACCGTCTGCGCCCTCATCGTGGCGGGTTCGGTACCGGCCCGGGCCGCGGCGCCCCCGGAGTCGCTCGCGGGCAACTGGCTCTACGTCACCGTCACCCGCGGCGACGCACGCTCCAGCGACACGCGCGGCACGCTGCTGCTGTGCGACCCGCCCCAGGGCCACGCGCACGCGGTACGCGCCTGCGAGGAACTCCGCGCCGCGGGCGGCGACATCGGCCTCATCCCGCCCAAGGAGGTCTACTGCCCGATGATCTACGCCCCGGTGACCACCTCCGCGCGCGGCGAGTGGGGAGGCCGCGCGGTCACGTACAAGGAGACGCACTCCAACTCCTGTGTGATGGCGGCACGGACGGGATCGGTGTTCGCCCTGTCGGACTGAGCGCCGATCGCAGCGAACCGCCAGGCACGCGCGTGAGCCGACCGCAGGCACGCGCGCGTGCCGCAATTGCAGAGACCCACACGCGCGTGCCGCAAGGCGAGCCTTACGCGCGCGTGCCGCAGAAAACTGCCCCACGCGCGCGCGTGCCTCAAGCCGCCCGGTCCCGGGCGTGCCGTGCCGCCGCCACCACCGTGCGGCTCTGGTGTTCGACCTGGTGCTCCAGCGGCACCCAGCGCGCCCGGAAGCGTTCCGCGAACGCCTCGCTCCAGGACGCGACCAGACGTTCCAGAGGGGGCGCGGCGCGGTCGTCGGCCTCCTGGAGCACCCGCAGGAGCATCGCCGCGGCCCGCAGCGGCAGCCGTCGGCCGAACGCGTCCACGCTGCCCACGTACGCCATCGTCGAGTCCGCGGGCGGTGTCTGCGCCCAGTCGCCCGCCAGTCCCGGCACCAGCTCCAGTGCCCACTTGGCGGCGCGCAGCAGCGGACCGTCCGGCCCGGGAAGGCGTGGCAGCACCTCGGCGAGGACGCTCTCGACCTGGACCGCGTCCTGGAGGAGGCGACGCGCCAGACGTCTCATGGCCGCCGCCGGCGCGGGGTGCGGCGCGGGATCGTCGACCAGGTCGCTCGCCCACATCGGCACCTCGACGACCGCGGTCAGACCGCCGTACCGGTGGGCGTGGTACCAGGTGCTGTGCCGGGCGTCGTCCGGCATGCTCGGGTACGCCAGGTCGGAGCCCGGGGCGGGCATCACATGCACACCCGGCCCGGACGCGGGCCAGCCGGCGGCGTCCGAGGCGCCCGTCTCCACCGGGATGTTCAGCTCGGCCGCGGATTTCGCGAACGGTTCGGCGAGCCCCGGGATGTCCTTGGTCAACTGCACCCAGCTGCCGCCGAGATCCGTTCCGTGGAGGGTCACCTGGAGGTAGGGGCGCAGTTCGTCGATGACCCGGGTCAGGGCCCGCGTCTCGGGCGGCAGCCGGTCGGGCGGCAGCACGGACGGTGACCACTCGGGCTGCTCGGGCCCCGCCGGACGGAAGAAGCCGAGGTGGTAGTCGAGCAGGGTGCGCGGCGCCGGCGTCACATGGAGGCTGGCGCCGTCCGGGTCCGCGCAGAGCAGGAAGTGCCAGGAGGTGTCGGCCCGCAACTGCCGGTCGCGCAGCACCCGTTCGGCCAGCGACAGGAGGGTGGAGCCGCCCGTGGGCTCGTTGGCGTGGGCGCCCGCGACGACCAGCACCGAGCGCGCGGCGTGGCCGACCGAGAGCAGCTGCAGCGGCCGGCCGGCGCGCGAGGAACCGACCTGTCTGAGCGAACACAGGCCCGGCCGGTGGGCCGCCAACGCCCGGGCCGAGGAAACGATTTCGGTCACACTGGGGTAGCGCAGCTCCGGCAGGAGACTCACCCCCGACTAGGTCCGCTCCGGCGTCGCAATCCGCAGTACTCCACGGACCGGATGAACTGTCAAGGACGTGAAGGGGCGCCACCGGGGAGCGCCCAGCAGCATTTACCGGTAGCCGGGGGACATTTCACCCCCGGACGACGGGCGCGGCCCGTGCCTTCCGCCGGGCGCCGCCGGTCAGCCGCTCACCCGGAGCCGACGCTCGAGTCGTCACCGACCCGCTCCAGCAGCACCACGGGCAATGGTCCGAAAAGCTCCTCCACGCGCGCGTGCCCCGTGAACTCCCGTCCCGGAGCGAGCAGGTCCGCCCACCGCCCCGCGGGCAGCGCCAGCACCGTGTCGCGCCAGCCGCCCGCCTCCTCCAGGCGCAGCGACAGCCGGGTGACGGCCGTGACCACCTCCCCGGAGCGCACGAACGCCACACAGTGCGCGGCGCCCGGCCCCCCCGCGGGAAGCGGCGTGTACGTCGCCGAGTCGCCGAAGACGGCGGGCCGCCGCCCGCGCAGCCGCAGCGCGCCCACGGTGAGCGCCGCCTTCTCGGCGGACAGACCGTCCGGATCGGCCGGCGGGAAGTCCGCGGGCCGCCGGTTGTCCGGGTCCACCAGTGCCCGGTACTCGACCTCCGTGCCCTGGTAGAGGTCCGGCACGCCCGGCATCGTCAGATGGACCAGCGCGGCCCCCAGGACGTTCGCGCGCACATGCGGCTCGACGGAGCTCCTGAACGCGGCCACCAGCTGCCCGGGCGTCCCGCACGGTCCCGCCTTGAGGAACTCCGCCACGGCGGCCTCGTACGCGGGATCCTGCTCGGTCCACGAGGTGCCGAGGCCCGCCTCGCGGACGTGCTTCAGCAGCGCGCCCTGGAGCCGCTCCCCGGCCGCGGGACCGAGCCCGACCGCCGTCTGCCACGCGGCCCAGGCCACCTGCGGATCCGGCGCCCCGATGCCCTCGGCCGCCGTCCACCCGGTCACCTCGGCCAGCAGGTCGGCCCAGCGCTCCGGCACCTGCGTGAGGACCGAGATCGCCGCCCGTACGTCGGCGCTGCGCTTCGTGTCGTGCGTGGACAGGACGGTGCCGGTGGCGGGCCAGTCGCGCTGCACGCGCGCGCAGTACGCGTGGAAGTCCTCCGGGGACACGGCCGGGGACCCCGGTTCGCCGCCCACCTCGGTCGCAGACAGCAGCGGAACGTACCGGTAGAACGCGGTGTCCTCCACGGACTTGGCCCGCAGCGCCGACGCGGTCTGCGCGAACCGCGCCCGGAACGCCTCGTACTCGGGCCCTTCACCGGCCCGGCCGAGCACCAGATCCCGTACGAGGTCGACCGCCTGGGCCTCCTCGGGCACCTTGAAGGCCAGGCGTGCCTCGTCCGCGGCCTCCTCGGTGACGACCGACGCGGCGTCCCCGGAGGCGTAGGGCCGGTAGACCTCCATGCGGACGAGGAGCTCCCGCAGAGCGGTGCGCAGGGCCCAGGGGGCGCGGTCGCGCAGCGCGGGGTCGGGCGAGGTGCGGCACAGGCGGTCGGCCTCGCGCGTCAGCCGGTCGACCTCGGCGGCCAGCTCGTGATGGACCACCTTGTACGCGGCCCGCCGCACGGTGGCCTCCCAGACGCCCCCACGGTCGGCCTGGGGGGCCGCGAACCGCCGGTACTGGCCGAGGAGTTCCCCCGCGCCCGCCGGGTCCGTGAAAAGGCCGTCCACGTGCCGCAGCGCGTCGTATCCGGTGGTGCCCGCGACCGGCCAGGCGGCGGGCAGCGGCTCGCCGTCCGCGAGGATCTTCTCGACGACCGTCCAGCGGCCGCCCGTCGCCTCGTGGAGACGGCGGAGGTACGCGTCGGGGTCGGCGAGGCCGTCCGGGTGGTCGATCCGCAGCCCGTCGACCACGTCCTCGTCCAGCAGCTGGAGGATCTTCCCGTGCGTGGCCGCGAACACCTCCGGGTCCTCGACGCGCACCCCGATGAGCTCCGAGATGCTGAAGAACCGCCGGTAGTTGAGCTCGGTGCGGGCCAGCCGCCACCACCCCAGCCGGTACCACTGCGCGTCCAGCAGCCGGGGCAGCGGCAGCTTCTCCGTGCCGGCCCGCAGCGGGAACACGTGGTCGTAGTAGCGCAGGACGTCCCCGTCGACCTCCAGGGCCCCGCTCTCCGCGCCGAGGGCTTGCCCCAGCACCGGCAGCAGCATCCGCCCCTCGTGGGCCCGCCAGTCGATGTCGAACCAGCGCGCGTACGGCGAGTCGGGGCCCTCGCGCAGCACCTCCCACAGGGCGTGGTTGTGGCGCGGGGCCATCGCCATGTGGTTCGGCACGATGTCCACCACGAGGCCCAGACCGTGCTCCCGCGCGGTGCGCGACAGGGACCGCAGCCCCGCCTCGCCGCCCAGTTCGTCGCGCACGCGCGCGTGGTCCACGACGTCGTAGCCGTGCCCCGAACCCGGAACCGACTCCAGGACCGGCGACAGATGCAGATGCGAGACGCCGAGCGAGGCCAGATACGGGACGGCCGCCTCGGCCGCCCCGAAGGGGAACTCCGGTTGCAGCTGGAGCCGGTAGGTGGCGGTCGGCGCGACGGGGGCGACCGGGTCGGGACGCTCAGGTGTCATGGGAACCTACGTACCCGCCCGGGGGCGGTTTGTGCCATCGACACGCTTGCGCTCCGCGTCTCGCTCCGCGGGGAGCGCCGTTTGAAGGTGCGGGTTCGCTGTGGCTGGGTGCGCCCACGCGGCGGAGCCGCATATTGACACAGCCCCGCGCCCCTGAAGGGCGGCGGTGGTCGACTCGCGCGTGTAGTGCGCGAGCCGACCACCGCCGCCAGTCGATCCGCCTAAGCCGGTCGCTGCAGCACCATCATGCTTCGGTCGACCAGGGACAGGCGGTCGCCCGCCTGGACCTTCGCGCCCGTGCCCCGTTCCAGGCCGGACGGCCGCGCCGTGTCGACGACGACCTGCCACTGACGCCCGTGGTTGACCGGCACCACGAACTCCAGGGTCTTCGGGGAGGCGTTGAACATCAGCAGGAACGAGTCGTCGCTGATGCGCTCACCGCGCGGCCCGGGTTCCGAGATCGCGTTGCCGTTGAGGAACACCGACAGGGCCCGCGCCTGCGTGGAGTCCCAGTCGCGCTGGGTCATCTCCTCGCCCTCGGGGGTGAACCAGGCGATGTCCGACAGCTCGTCGTGGGTGCCCTCCACGGGCCGGCCGTGGAAGAACCGGCGCCGCCGGAACACCGGATGGTCGCGGCGCAGCCACACCATCGAGCGGGTGAACTCCAGCAGCTCGGCGTCGCCCTCGGCGTTCTCGGGCCACGGCACCCAGGACAGCTCGTTGTCCTGGCAGTACGCGTTGTTGTTGCCGCTCTGCGTGCGCCCGAACTCGTCGCCGTGGCTCAGCATCGGCACGCCCTGGGAGAGCATCAGCGTCGCGGTGAAGTTCCGCATCTGACGCGCCCGCAGCTCCAGGACCTCCGGGTCGTCGGTGTCGCCCTCGGCCCCGCAGTTCCACGACCGGTTGTGACTCTCGCCGTCGCGGTTGTCCTCGCCGTTCGCGTCGTTGCGCTTCTCGTTGTACGACACCAGGTCGTGCAGCGTGAACCCGTCGTGGCAGGTGACGAAGTTGATGGACGCCAGCGGGCGCCGCCCGTCGTCCTGGTAGAGGTCCGAGGAGCCCGTGAGCCGGGACGCGAACTCGGCGAGCGTCTGCGGCTCGCCGCGCCACATGTCCCGTACGGTGTCGCGGTACTTTCCGTTCCACTCGGTCCACAGGGGCGGGAAGTTGCCCACCTGGTAGCCGCCCTCGCCGACGTCCCAGGGCTCGGCGATCAGCTTCACCTGGGAGACCACGGGGTCCTGCTGGACGAGGTCGAAGAACGACGACAGCCGGTCCACCTCGTGGAACTGCCGGGCCAGGGTCGCCGCCAGGTCGAAGCGGAACCCGTCGACGTGCATCTCGGTGACCCAGTAGCGCAGCGAGTCCATGATCAGCTGGAGCACGTGCGGGGAGCGCATGAGCAGCGAGTTGCCCGTCCCCGTGGTGTCCATGTAGTAGCGGGGATCGTCGGTGAGCCGGTAGTAGGAGGCGTTGTCGAGGCCCTTGAAGGACAGCGTCGGTCCCAGGTGGTTGCCCTCGGCGGTGTGGTTGTAGACCACGTCGAGGATGACCTCGATACCGGCCTCGTGCAGCGCCCGGACGGCCGACTTGAACTCCAGGACCTGCTGTCCGCGGTCGCCCCAGGAGGCGTACGCGTTGTGCGGGGCGAAGAAACCGATGGTGTTGTAGCCCCAGTAGTTGTTGAGGCCCATGTCGACCAGACGGTGGTCGTTCACGAACTGGTGAACGGGCATCAGTTCCAGTGCCGTGACGCCCATTTCGGTCAGGTGTTCGAGGATTGCGGGGTGGGCGAGGGCCGCGTACGTGCCGCGCAGCTCGTCCGGCAGCCCCGGGTGCCGCATCGTCAGGCCCTTCACATGGGCCTCGTACAGGAGCGTGTGGTGGTACTCGGTGCGCGGGCGCCGGTCGTCGCCCCAGTCGAAGTACGGGTTGACCACCACGGAACTCATCGTGTGGGGCGCCGAGTCCAGGTCGTTGCGCCTGCCCGGCGACCCGAAGTGGTAGCCGTACACCTCCTCCCCCCATTCGATGCCGCCGCTTATGGCCTTCGCGTAGGGGTCGAGCAGCAGCTTCGCGGAGTTGCAGCGCTGCCCCCGCTCGGGCGCGTACGGACCGTGCACACGGAAGCCGTACCGCTGGCCCGGCATGATGCCGGGCAGGTACGCGTGCCGTACGAACGCGTCGGTCTCGCGCAGCTCTATCGCCGTCTCCGAGCCGTCGTCGTGCAGCAGACACAGCTCGATCCGGTCGGCGGCCTCCGAGAAGACCGCGAAGTTGGTGCCGGCGCCGTCGTACGTGGCACCGAGTGGGTACGCCTGTCCAGGCCAGACCTGCATGGATGCAACTCTTCCAGTTGTGCGACGTCGCCGGGGGCGACTCCCGCCCGAGTCTCCCCGAAAGTGATGGAACCACCTATGACTTACGTCCCTCTTACCGAACGACCAGTGCATACGCGGTATGCCGAACCGGTGGGACTCGAGCGACTCCTAGAAATTCAGGGGGAGTAGGGGGAAATGTGCGCACGATAGTGCACCGCCATCTGGGCAAGGTGGTGGCGGGTGCGGCCATCGCGGTCGCCGGGACCGCCGTCATGGTCGGGATCACCCTGCCGGGCTCGGCGGGTGCCGACGACTCCGGTGGCGGCAACGGGGCGGGCCAGACCTCACAGCAGGCCGGACAGGGCCAGGCTCAGGGTGCCGTGCAGCCCGGCGTCGTCGAAGACGCTCCGGCCGAGGGCGACAAGGGCAAGGGGCGCGACCCGCTCACCGACGACGAGACCGAGCGTGTCGAGAAGCTTGCCCTCGACCGGCAGCTCTTCCGCTCCAGCGAGAACGTCGAGGGCGACAAGGGTCCCCAGCGGATCACCGTCGACCTCGCCGAGCCCGGCGAGAGCGAACTGGACGACCCGAACGCGCCGCGCCGCGCCGAGGTGTCGTTCTACGACTACAAGGACGACTCGCTCGTCACCAAGACCGTGAACCTCGACACCGGCAAGGTCGAGGGGACCGACACCCAGCACGGTGTCCAGCCGCCGCTCAGCCGCGCCGAGACCGTCGAGGCCGCGCAGCTCCTGATCGCCGACCGGCTCGGCGCCGGTCTGAAGGCCGACTTCAAGGACGCGACCGGCAAGGAGCTGACCACTCCCGACCAGCTGCTGCTCAACAGCATGGTCTACCGGGCGAACTCGGGCACACCCGCGGCCCTCGGGGACTGCGGCAAGCACCGCTGCCTGCGGCTCTTCGTGAAGGCCAAGAACGGTCCCTGGATCGACAGCCGTGACCTGGTGATCGATCTGAGCGCCCGGAAGATCGCCAAGGTCGGCTGACCTTCCCCTCCCCGTTCAGCCTCTCGCGTTCACCGGCCTCGGAGCACCGGAGGTCGGTTCACCTTTCCAACTTTCCTGCTTGTGCAAGGGAGTCACTTCTTCATGCGCGTGAACACCATCAACCGCGCCCGCAGGCGGGCGGCGGTGGGCCTCTCGGTGGCCGCCCTGACCGTCGGCGCCACCACGGCCGCGGGACCGGCCGTCGCCCAGCCCAAGGCCGCCCCCGCGGCGGCCGCCAACTGCAGCGCGGCGTACAAGATCGAGCAGACACTCACCACCGGCACCAAGTGGTCGATGTGCTGGCGCTACGAGAGCGAGGCCGGGCTCGTCCTGGAGAACGTCTCGTACCAGCCCAAGGGCGAAGCGGCCCCCATACGTGTCCTGACGAGTGCGAAGCTCGCCCAGATCCACGTCCCCTACGACGACGGCTCGGTCGAGTACGACGACCTCACCGGGGCCGGATTCGGCCAGGGCCTGATGAACATGGCCCCCGGGGAGTGTCCCGGCGGCACCATCAAGACGGTCAAGGTCCCGGACGCCTGGGACCCGGAGCGCCCGAACGTCAAGGGCCTGTGCACCACGACCCGTTCGCGCGGCCATGCCTACCGCATGCAGGGCGACTCGGCGAGCAAGGTCTTCCAGCAGCAGGGCAAGGACCTGCTCGTCTACACCGTCAACCAGGTCGGCTGGTACGAGTACATCACCGAGTGGCGCTTCTCGGACGACGGCGCGATCAACATGAACGTCGGCGCCACCGGCAGCCTCTCGCCCGGCGACTACGACGCCGGTGACGGCCGCGGCTGGCCGATCGGCAAGGGCGCCAAGGCGTACGCCACCAGCCACAGCCACAACGTCTTCTGGCGGCTCAACTTCGGCCTCGACGGCACCTCCAAGAACAAGGTCGAGCAGTACGACTCCGTGGTCAGCCCGCCCGCCGCCAACGGCGAGGCGCCGCGCAACAAGACCACTCGCACGCCGATCACCAAGGAACTCGCGGGCGACGCCAAGAACATGCGCTGGTGGCGCGTGGTCAGCACGACCGGCAAGAACAAGGACGAGCACGCCCGCTCGTACGAACTCGTCCCGGGCGCCACCTCCAAGTACCCGGGCCGCAGCTTCACCAAGCACGACGTCTATTTCACCCAGTACAAGAAGTGCGAGCAGTTCGCCAGCAACAACCTGCGCAACTGCGGTACCGGGGCTGGTAAGTCCGTCGACAAGTGGGTCAACGGACAGAACCTCACGAACCCCGTGGCCTGGGTGAACATCGGCTTCCACCATGTCGCCCGGGACGAGGACCAGCAGCCCATGCCGGTCCACTGGCAGGGCTTCTCCATCACCCCGCGCGATGTCACCGCTATGAATCCGCTCACTCCGCCGGAGCTGGCCGATCAGAACGGCAAGCCGGACAACGGTAGTTGAGAAACGACCTGTCCATCCGGCTGCACCGCCGGCCGCTCCCGGAGTACCCTTCCTTGATCGTTGGCCGGGGGAGTGCTCGGGGGAGCGGAAGGCGGTGCGCGGGTGGGGTCCGGAGGGCTGGAGTTGCCCCCTGGTGACGGCGGTCACGAGGGGAGCTCCACGGATGCCCCACCGGGCGCGGTGTCCCTGGCGCGACCGATGGAAATCGGAGCGGAGCTGGACTGGGGCGCCGACGCCTGGCGCGAGGTGAGTACGCGCGCCCAGCGCGCCGGCCGGGCCTACATCTGGCTGAACCTCGTCGAACAGCGGCTGCGCGCGGTCGTGGCCGCTGTTCTGCGCCCGATCTACGAGCCCGTCCACGGCGAGGACGACTGGGTGGTCGCCGCCGCCGGACCCGCGGGACAGGAGTGGGTGCAGCGCGCCGTCGCCGTACGCGAAGTCAGCCGCCGCAAGGGCTACTTGCTCGACCCCGCCGACGACAACGTCCTGAGCTTCCTCACGTTGCCCCAGCTGCGCGAGCTGATGGTGCAGCACTGGCCGTGCTTCGAGCCGTACTTCGACGAGCGCCGGGACGTCGAACTCGCCCTGGACGAACTGGAAGTCACCCGCAACGTCGTCTCGCGCAACAGGGCGCTGTCCGAGGCCGTCCTCGCCCAGGCCGAGCGCGCCTCCGCGAAGCTCCTGGAGATACTCGGCGCGGGCAGCGACGTACCGTCCGCGCGGCGGCTCCCGGTCGACGCGGTCGAGAACCTGGTCGGCGACCGGTACGCGGACGTGGTGGGCGTGCACTCGGACCGGGTGCGGCTGATGCGGCAGTTCCCCGCCGAGGACATCTTCGGCGGGGCGCGCCGCCTCGACGCCATCGGCATCGGCCTCAACCTCCTCGTGCAGAACTTCTCCGGACGGCGGCTCGTCAGGCTGGCCGAGTCCGGCTGCCGGGTGCGGCTGCTGTTCCTGAACCCCGCCTCCAGCGCGGTCAAGCGCCGCGAGCGTGAACTGGGCATCAAGCGGGGTGAGTTGAGCCGCTCCGTCGAGATGAACATCCTGCACATGCGCCGGGTCCGGGCCCGGCTGCGCGATCCCGGCGCCTTCGAGATCCAGGTCTACGACGAGACGCCCCGCTTCACGGCGTACCTCGTCGACGGGGACGGCTCGGACGGCATAGCGGTCGTGCAGTCGTATCTGCGGCGGACGCGCGGGATGGAGGCGCCGGTGCTCGTGCTGCGCGGCGGGGGGCGGGTGTTGAAGCCGGACGAGGTCGGCGAAGAAGGGCTTTTCGGGACGTATCGCGAGGAGTTCGAGGTGGCTTGGGCAGATTCGCGGCCTGTGTCCTGAGAGCTCTCGTCACGGGCTTGTGTCCGGCTTCGCGGCCGGCCCGGTGGCGGGCCTTAGGACGGGGCCTGATGAGCGCCAAGCGGAATGCGGTCATCGGATTGTCAGTGGCCCATGGGATCGTGGAGGTCATTGGGGGATCGCACCACGAAGAAGGGGGCCGGCATGGGTTGGCACGGGGAGCTGCTGGTCGGCTTCGACCTGGAGACGACCGGGACGGATCCGCGCGAGGCGCGCATCGTCACCGGGGCCGTGATCGAGGTCAGGGGGACGGAGCCGGTCGGGCACCGCGAATGGCTCGCCGACCCGGGAGTCGAGATCCCGGCGGACGCGGTGGCGGTGCACGGGATCAGCAACGAAAGGGCGACGGCCGACGGCAGGCCCGCCGACCAGGTGGCCGACGCGATCGCCTCGGTCCTCGTCTCGTACTGGCAGTCGGGCGTCCCGGTCGTGGCGTACAACGCGGCCTTCGACCTGACCCTGCTCTCCGCCGAACTGCGGCGGTACGGACTGCCGTCACTGCGCGACCGGCTCGGCGGAGTCGATCCCGCGCCGGTCATCGACCCGTACACCATCGACCGCTCCGTGGACCGCTACCGCCGCGGCAAGCGGAATCTCGAAGCGGTCTGCGCGGAGTACGGGATCGCACTCGACTCCGCCCACGACGCCTCGGCGGACGCCCTGGCGGCGGCCCGTCTCGCCGGCGCGATAGCCGCCCGCCACCCCAAGGTCGCGGCCCTCGGCCCGGCAGAGCTGCACCGCCGCCAGATCGAGTGGTACGCGGAATGGGCGGCCGACTTCCAGGCCTTCCTGCGCCGCAAGGGGGACGCCGCGGCGGTGGTGGACGGGGTGTGGCCGCTGCGGGACCTGGCGGACGAGGGGCAGCGCTCCGCGGGGAGCGGACGCTGACGGGGGTTGTTCGTCACCTGCGGGTTGGTTGTGGCTTGTCGCGCAGTTCCCCGCGCCCCTGAACGGTGCGGGTCTCTGAAGGGGCCGACGCCGTCGACGGCGGTCGAGCCCCCTCGGAGGCGTCGGCGCGGTGGGCGCGTTCGATGGACTGACCCCAGTACGTTCCGGCGACCATCATCGCCGCGCCGAGACCCGTGAGCGGGGTGAAGTGGTCGCCGGCCAGGGTGATTCCCACGGCAGCGGCCCAGATCGGTTCGGTGCCGAGGAGGAGGCTGGCGCGGCTCGCCGAGGTGCGCTGGACGGCCCAGGTCTGCGCGAGGAACGCGAACACGCTGCAGAACAGGGCGAGATAGAGGAGTTGGGCCCAGCCCGCGACGCCGATGTGGGCGAGCGTGGACAGTTCGCCGGACGCGGGCAGCAGGAACAGTGCCGATCCGACGAGGGTCTGCACGGTGGTCAGCCGCAGCGGGCGGATCGCACGGTTCACGGTGAGCCGGCCGACGAGTGCCACATGCACCGCCCGGATCAGCGCCGCGGCGAGCATCAGCAGGTCGCCGAGGCGGGGCGCGTGGAAGCCGTTGCCCGACATGAGCAGGCCGACGGCCAGCAGGCACACACCGGCGGCCGCGTAGAAGGACAGCGGGAGGCCGCCGCGGTGGCCCGTGCGGTCGAGGAGGGGAGTGATCACGATGGTCAGGCTGATGATCAGCCCCGCGTTCGCGGCACTCGTGTGGGCGACGCCGTATGTCTCCACCACCAGGACGGCCGCCTGGGTGATCCCCAGAGGCACGCCGATCCGGAGCTCGTCGCGGGTCCACCCGCCGGACTTCCGGTCGGCGGCGACCAGACCGAGACAGGCGAGCGCGGACAGGGCGTACCGCGCGAACAGCACGACCAGGACGGGCAGTACGGCGGTGGCGGTCTGGGCGGACAGATAGCTGGAACCCCAGACGAGGGCGACGAGGAGAAGTACCGCATCGGTACGGCGGGCATCGGGCACGCGCTCACCCTGCACCGTCCACGTCCCTGTAGCACAGAGCCAACTTCTTAAACGATCCTTTAGCATCCCTACATCGGGAACGAAGCGATCCCTGGGACGAGGACATGGACGAACGGCAGCTGAGGATCCTGCGTGAGCTGGGCGAACTCGGCAGCGTCACCGCGGTCGCGGAGGCGCTGCTCGTGACACCCTCGGCGATCTCCCAGCAACTGCGGCTGCTCCAGCGCGCGATCCCCGTCCCGCTCACCGAGCGCCAGGGGCGGCGGCTGGCGCTCACCGACGCCGGGCAGGCGCTGGCCGGGGCGGCGATCGAGGTGGAGACGGCACTGGAGCGCGCCCGGCACACCGTCTCGGAATTCGTCGACCGGCCGGACGGCGAGGTGTCGGTGGCGGCCTTCCACAGCGCGGCCTCGGCGTTCTTCCCGCTGCTGCTCCAGGCGCTCGCCGAGCCCGGCGGGCCACAGCTGTCCCTCGCCGACGCGGATGTGACGCAGGACGACTTCCCGCCGCTGACCAGGGAGTACGACCTCGTGCTCGCCCACCGCCTCGAACACACCCCGGGCTGGCCGCGTACGGTCACGGCCACCACCCTCCTGCGTGAACCGCTCGACGTGGCGATGCCCGCCGACCACCCGCTGGCCGTCAAACGGCGGCTCACCCCGCGCGATGTGGCCGACCAGCCCTGGATCACGGCACATGACGGCTTCCCGATCGTGGCGACCGTCGACGCCATCGCCACCGCCGCGGGACGTCGACTCCGTCTCGCGCACCGCATCAACGAGTTCGCGGTGGCCGCCGAGGCCGTCGCCGCCGGCGGGGGCCTCGCCCTGATGCCCCGCTGGACGACGCGCCCCCACCCCGCGCTGGTGCTCAAACCGCTCAGCGGCGTCCAGGCCCGGCGGCACATCGACGCGCTCCACCGCCCCGAGCGCACGGCCCGCAAGGCCGTACGGACGGTACTCGCCGAACTGCACCGGGCGGCCGTGACGATCCGCGACCGAAGCTGACCCCTCTTTTTTTGCGGCTCGGTTCGCCTCCGGGGCGCTACAGCCGGTGTCGAGAGCACGACCGTGCTCGACCCTCCTTCGTCGGGCCTCCGCGCTCCCCCGGACTCCGTCCGGGGGACCCCCAGGGCTCTCGACACCGGCGCGCCCCTTCGGCTCACTCGCCCGTCAGGCCAGCTCTTGAAGGGAGGAGGCAGCCCAGGAGAGCAGCCTCAGAAGGGATACCAGCGAACCGTTTCGTCGCCGTCCCGCAGTGACGCCACCCGGCGCTCGAACTCCGCCAGTGCCTTCGGATTGCTCGGTGCGTGCTGGGAGACCCAGGCGCAGCTGGCCGTCTCGCGGGCCCCGCGCAGCACCCCGCAGCCGTCCCACTCGCGTACGTCCCAGCCGTACGTCCGGGTGAACGCGTCGTACGCCTCGGCGGGCAGCCCGTACCGGTCGCGGGACAGCGCCATGACCACGAGGTCGTGTTCGCGCAGGTCGGTGGAGAAGGTCTCAAGGTCGACCAGGACCGGCCCGTCGGGACCGATGTGGACGTTGCGGGGCAGCGCGTCGCCGTGGATCGGGCCCCGCGGCAGGTGCGGGGTGAGTGCGGCGGCGGCCGTGGCGAAGCCGTCGCGCCGGTCCCGCAGGAACGCGGCGTCCGCCGGGTCGATTGCGTCGCCCGCCAGCCGCAGCCACCGCTCGACCCCGCCCAGCAGCTCGCGGCGCGGCAGCGTGAAGGCGGGGGAGGGCAGGGCGTGCACCAGGCGCAGCAACTCGGCGAGATCGCCGGGTTCGGCGGGACGTACGGAAGCGGGCAGCCGGTGCCACACCGTCACCGGGTGGCCGGCCACGGACCGTGCCTCGGACTCGGCGGCCCGCACCGCGGGGACGCCCGCCTCGGCGAGCCAGACGGCGATGGCCAGCTCCCGCCGCGCCCGGTCGAGCAGTTCGGCGTCGCGGCCCACCTTGACCACCAGGTCACCGGCGGCGAACACGGCGTTCTCGCCGAGTGCGAGCAGCACCGCGCCCCGGTCGAACCCCGCCTCGGCGAGCACGTCCCGCGCCTGAGCCTCGTCCATCACTCGCCTCCCGTGGAGCCCTTGGTTCTCGTCCGGTTGTCCTGCGGTTCTCGTCGCGTCGGCGGTCGAGATCACGCCATACGCCGCCCAGTGTCGCATTCACACTGGTGAGAGCCCTCGGGAGGGTGTGTGCGCTGTCTTGACGGCGTGTCAGTACGTCAGCACGATGACGGGGGCCGCCGGGACGGCCAGACCCGTACGAGCCGCCCAGAGGAGCTGATTCCGTGACATCGGCGACCGTGAGGAAGCGGTCAGTGAAACGGCCAGCGCGGGGTGCGCCGGGCGGATACGGAGGAGCAGGTGGAGGCGGCGGGGCGCGGGACCGTCTCGTCGACCACGGAGCCTGGTTCCTGGTGCTGCCCGCGCTGATCCCGATCCTGGTGCTCAGCGTCGGACCGCTCCTCTACGGCATCGCGTTGGCGTTCACCGACTCCCAGTCGGGCCGCACCGAGCCCACGCAGTGGATCGGCACCCTCAACTTCCAGGACCTGCTGCACGACACCCTGTTCTGGGACTCGTTCCGGATCGGTCTGCTGTGGGCGGTGGGGGTCACGGTCCCGCAGTTCCTCCTCGCCCTCGGCCTCGCCCTGCTGCTCAACGAGAACCTCCGCTTCCGCTGGCTGGCACGGTCGCTCGCGATCATCCCGTGGGCGATGCCCGAGGTGGTCGTCGGCATCATGTGGCGGCTCGTCTACAACCCGGACGCGGGCATCCTCAACGAGACGATCCGCGACCTGGGCCTGGGCGATGGCCGCGACTGGCTGAGCGGCCTGGCCACCGCCCTGCCCGCGGTGATCGTGGTCGGCGTCTGGGCGGGCATGCCCCAGACGACGGTCGCCCTGCTCGCCGGACTGCAGAACACACCGCGCGAACTGCACGAGGCCGCCGCGATGGACGGCGCGGGCGCCTGGCGCCGCTTCCGCACGGTGACCTGGCCCGCCCTCAAACCGGTCGCGCTCGCCATCACCGCGCTCAACTTCATCTGGAACTTCAATTCCTTCGCCCTGGTGTACGTCCTCACCAGCGGCGGGCCCGGCGGACGCACCCGGCTGCCGATGCTGTTCGCCTACGAAGAGGCCTTCCGCTACGGGCAGTTCGGGTACGCGGCGGCGATGGGATGCGTGATGGTCGCGGTGATCTCGGTGATCCTCGCCCTCCACCTGGTTGGCCGGCTGAGGGGAGGCGAGGACGCGTGAGGACTCGGAAATCGGCGCTCGCGGGCCAGTACCTCGCGCTCCTCGCCTATCTCGTCTTTCTCGCCTTCCCCTTCCTCTGGCTGATCTCCACCGCCTTCAAACCCCCGCGCGAACTGGGGAGCCTGCATCCGACCTGGATCCCCAAGGACCCGACCCTCGCCAACTTCCGGCAGGCCTTCGACGAACAGCCGCTGCTGGACGCCGCGTTGAACTCCCTGACCGCGGCGGTCGGCGCGGCGGTGATCTCCGTACTGATCGCGACCCCGATGGCGTACGTCATGGCCCGGCACCGCACCCGGCTCGCGAGGGCCGCGACCGGCTGGGTCGTGGTCAGCCAGGCGTTCCCGTTCGTGCTGGTGATCATCCCGCTGTTCCTGGTCCTGAAGAACCTGCGGCTGATCAACTCCGTACCGGGTCTGATCATGGTGTACGTCGTGTGGGCGCTGCCTTTCGCGCTGTGGATGCTCGTGGGGTACGTACGGGCCGTACCGACCGAGCTGGAGGAGGCCGCGGCGGTGGACGGAGCCGGTAGGCTGCGGACGCTGGTCTCGATCACCGCGCCGCTGCTCGCGCCGGGGATCGTCGCCACGGCGCTGTTCGCCTTCATCAGCGCGTGGAACGAGTTCTTCTTCGCGCTGGTGCTCCTCAAGACCCCGGAGAAGCAGACCCTTCCGGTCGTCCTCACGCACTTCCTCGGCGCGGAGGGCGTGGCGGACCTCGGGCCCCTCGCGGCTGCCGCGTTCCTGGCGACCCTGCCCTCGCTGGTCGTCTTCGCGGTCATCCAGAAACGGATCACGGGCGGGATGCTCGCCGGGGCGGTGAAGAGCTGATGCGGACGAAACGGCTCGTCGCGATGGTGGCGGCACTGCTGCTCATGGGCAGTGCGGCCTGCACCGGCGGTGACGGCGGTTCGGAGGACGGCAGGATCACCCTCCGCTTCCAGTCCCTCGCCTGGCAGGAGGAGTCCGTCGACGTCAACAAGGAACTGGTGAAGGAGTGGAACGCCACCGATCCCGACGTCAAGGTCGAGTACGTACAGGGGAGTTGGGACAGCGTCCACGACCAGCTGCTCACCTCCTTCGAGGGCGGTGAGGCGCCGGACATCATCCATGACGCCTCGGACGACCTCGCGGACTTCGCGTACGGCGGGTATCTCGCGGATCTGCGTGACCTGCTGCCCGAGCGGCTGAAGTCCGATATTCCGCAGCGGAGTTGGGAGACCGTGACCTTCGGGGGCGGGGTCTACGGCGTGCCGTTCCTCCAGGAGCCGCGCGTCCTGATCGCCAACGCCAAGTGGCTGCGGGAGTCGGGCGTACGGATTCCCACGCCCGAAAGGCCGTGGAGTTGGGACGAGTTCAGGGCGATCACCGATGAACTGGGTGATGGGGATGGGAAATACGGTGTGGCCTGGCCGTTGAAAGAGCCCGTGTCGGCCACGCTCAATCTGTCGCTCTCGACCGGTGGGCAGCTGTTCCACCGGGGTGCCGACGGCAAGGTGCGGATCCGGTTCGGGGCGGGTGACGAGGTGGTGCCCCGGACCATTCACGACCAGGTCAACACCGATGGCAGCGCGTCGAGTTCGACGCTCGGCAGCGGTGGGTCCGACACGCTGCCCGGCTTCTTCGGCGGCAAGTACGCGATGGTTCCGCTCGGGTTCTCCTACCGGCAGCAGATCGTGCAGCAGGCGCCGAAGGGCTTCGAATGGCAGGTGCTGCCCGCGCCGGCAGGGGCCGACGGGCTCACTCAGGGGGTGAGTCCGCAGACGCTGTCCGTCGCGGAGGACAGTCCGCACAAGAAGGAGGCCGCCGCGTTCATCGACTTCCTGCTCCAGCCCCCGAACATGGTGCGGCTCGCGCTCGGCGACTGGATGCTGCCGACCGGTACGGGGGCGCCCCAGGCTCCGGCGCTGCGTGTCGAGGAGGACGGGTGGGCGATCGGGGCGGGGCTTGCGCGGGATCTGCGGTCGGCGCCGGCGCAGTCCGTGCGGGGGTATCCGGAGTGGAAGGACAAGGTGGCTACGCCGGCGTTTCAGGAGTACTACAGCGGGGCCATTGGGCTTGGTGAGTTGCGTGAGCGGTTGGTGGGGGACGGGAATCTGGTGCTTGCGCGGTATCAGAGATGACGGTTCGCTGCCGCTGGGCCTGGGGGACGGGGGTGGTTCGTCGGGTGCGGGTTGGGTGTGGCTGGTCGCGCAGTTCCCCGCGCCCCTAGAGGATTGCGCCGTTCCCCGCGCCCCTAAGAGACTGCGCCGTTCCCCGCGCCCCTGGAGGTGGGCCCCTGGAGGAACGTGCGGGTGAAAATCGGTTGGCCGGGGCCGGCCCGGACGGCTAGCTTGCCGGGTGTGGGTATCAATGCGATTTTTTCTTCCGGTCTTGGCCGGGGCTGTGCGCACTCCATTCGGATGCGCTGCGCCCCCGGTGCCCTGACCGGCCCGGGGATCTGCGCTCGCTGACGGCAATCGCCGCGGGGGCGCCCCCTCTCACGTACGCCCTGAAGCAGGTACGCGGCTGACGCGTGCCCGCCTGTGCGCGTCCTTTTTTCTTGCCTTCCGGTCGGGGCCTTCGTCTGCCCGTTTTCGCCCTCACGGAAGACAAGGACCGCAGGCCATGGCCCGCCCCACCCACGTTTCGCGCGCGCTCTCGCAGAACTTCCTCACCGACCGCGCCACCGCAGACCGCTTCGCCCAGCTCGCCGTACCGCGGCCGCAGCACCCGCCCCTGGTCCTCGAAGTGGGCGCGGGCAAAGGTGCGTTGACCGAGGTGCTCGCACCCCGCTGCCGAGAGCTGCTCGCCTACGAGATCGACCCACGGCTCGTGCCCGCCCTGCGCGCCCGCTTCTCCGGGACGCCCCAAGTGCGCGTGATCGGCGGCGACTTCCTTGCCGCCCGGCCTCCGGGCCCTGCCTTCTCCGTCGCCGGGAACGTGCCCTTCTCGCGTACCGCGGATGTCGTCGACTGGTGTCTGCGCGCGCCCGGTCTCACGGACGCCACGCTCCTCACCCAACTCGAATACGCACGCAAACGCACCGGGGACTACGGGAGTTGGACCCTGCTCACCGTCCGCACCTGGCCGCGCTACGAGTGGCGGTTTCTCGGGCGGGTCACCAGGACGAGGTTCCGGCCCGTGCCCCGGGTCGACGCCGGAATCGTACGTATCGAGCGCCGCCGTACCCCGCTGCTCGACCGGACCTCGTACGACGACTGGCGGGACCTGGTCGAGCTGGGCTTCTCGGGGGTCGGCGGCTCGCTGCACGCCTCGCTGCGCCGGGCCCATCCGAGGCGCCGCGTGGATGCCGCGTTCCGGGCCACGCGTCTCGACCCCCGTGCGCTCGTCGGGGAGGTGCCGCCCGAGCAGTGGCTGGGGCTCCACGACGTACTGGCGTCGCGGTGAGGCGCGTACGACGGGCGGCCGTAATTGAATTGCACGAGACGTCTCGTCTCGTTTATGGTCGGCTCATGACCACCCCACACCCCGCCCACGTCGCCGTGTTCTTCGTCGGCGCCTGCCAGGGCGACCGCGCCGCCCAGGGGGAGTGGCGGCGGCCCGCCGACGCCGAGCGGGTCCTCCTCGTGTCCCTGGGCTCCTCCTTCACCAAGCAGCCCGCCTTCTACCGCGAGTGCGTGAAGGCGTTCGGCGACCTGCCGGGCTGGCATGTCGTGCTGCAGGTCGGCAAGCACGTCGGCCCCGCGGAGCTCGGCGAGGTTCCGGGGAACATCGAAGTGCGGGACTGGGTACCGCAGTTGGCGATCCTCAAGCAGGCCGACGCCTTCGTCACCCACGCGGGCGCCGGCGGCAGCCAGGAAGGACTGGCCACCGCCACGCCGATGGTCTGCGTGCCCCAGGCCGTCGACCAGTTCGGCAACGCCGACATGCTTCAGGCGCTCGGCGTCGCCCGGCACCTGCCGATGGAGGAGGCGACGGCCGAGACCCTGCGCGAGGCCGTACTCACGCTCACCGGAGACCCGGACGTCGCGCGGCGGCTCAAGGAGATCCAGGCGGGAATGGGGACCGAGGGCGGCACGGCGCGCGCGGCGGATCTGATCGAGGCGGAAATCCCCAAGAGCGCCAAGGGCGCATGACCGAAGCTTTACCTGGCCCTGAAGGGGTGTGATCGCGTTACCGTCAGCGAAATCGGGTGACCGTCCGCGAACTCGGAATTCCCACGGGTCACGGTTGTACGCCAACGGTGAAGCCATGGCGCCCTTTGGATAACGGGACGGTCATTCGATAACGCTCGGATAACGCCGCATCTGCCCGATCGGGGCATCGACCGGGTTATCGGGTTGGACGGCTACCCCCCGCCAAAGGTTGCACGGGTCTCTTCTTGTTCCTTGTATGAACACCTTCCTAGCTTGAGGTGAACTCACTACGAACGCTGGGAAGTTGATCAATGCGCCGAGACATACCGCCCCTCGCCGAGGTGCGTCGCATCACCGAGAAGAAGCGTGACGCGTGGTGGACCGTGCTGCTCGTCGACCCGGTGGCCACGCCGTTGGTGAGGCTCACCGCGATGCGTACGAGGATCACGCCGAACCAGATCACCTGGGGGGCGTTCCTGCTCGGCCTGGTCTCGGCCGCCTGCTTCGCCTTCGGCGACTGGCGGTGGCTGATCGCCGGGGCCCTCGTCTACCACCTGAGTTTCATCCTCGACTGCATGGACGGGAAGGTGGCCCGGCTGACCGGCCAGGGCTCCGTCTTCGGGGCCTGGCTGGACTTCGTCTTCGACCGCATCCGGGTGGCGGTGTGCGGAGTCGCGCTGATGGCCGGGCAGTACGACCGCACCGGTGACACGGTCTACATCTGGCTGGCCCTCGCGGTCGTCGGCCTCGACACGCTGCGGTACATCAATTCCCTGGAGATCTTCAAGATCCGCTACAACATGCGCAAGCAGATCAAGGCGCGGGTGCGGGAAGCCCGCCGCGCGGAGAACTCCGCCGAAGTCGCCTTCATGGAAGACCTGTTGCGCAACAATCCCTCGGCGGACATCGAACACGACATCCGCAAGACGTCGACCGTGTCCGAGCCGCTCTCCGAGCCGAACTCCGAGCCGGTCTCCGAAGCAGGCTCCGAAGCGGTATCCGAACCGCGCTCCGAACCGGGCCCAGAAGAAGCCACCGACGTTCCCCAGAAGCCCCAGGGCCAGGTCATCGACCTCCAGCAGGAGTTCCGCCACCGCTTCCCGGTCTATCTCCGGATGCGGTCCTTCCTCCTGCGCCACCGGATTCGTACGCACCTGGTGAGCGGCATCGAATTCCAGATGGGCGTCTTCATCGTCGGCCCGCTCCTCGACGCGGTCATCGAGGCGACCCTGGTCTCCGGCGCCCTGCTTCTCGTCTTCGAACTCGCCATCATCTACAAGCTGTTGCTCTCCACCCGCGACTTCACCCGCACCATCGACTCCTTCGAGCGGGACGAGGTGGCCACGGCGGCCTGATCCGGCGGGCCGCACACGACGGCCGCACACGACGGCGTGGCCGGGGCGAGTGCCCCGGCCACGCCGCTGCTGCGAGGTGTGTGGTTCAGACCGTCAGACCCCTACCCTCTCCCCCTCGACCGCCGGAGGCTGCGGCGGCGAGGCCGCGGCCTCGGGGGACTCGTCGTGGCTGAGGTCCGGCAGGCGGTTCAGCCACTTCGGGAAGTACCAGTTGCGCTCGCCGAGGAGGGCCATGACCGCCGGGAGCAGTACACCGCGGATGATCGTCGCGTCGATGAGGACCGCGGCCGCCAGGCCCACGCCCATCTGCTTCATGGACTGCATGGACAGCGTGCCGAAGATCGCGAAGACGGCGACCATGATGACGGCGGCGCTGGTGATGACACCGGCCGTGGTGACCACCCCGTGCTGGATGGCGTCCCGGGTCGTCAGCCCCCGCAACCGCGCTTCACGGATTCGCGAGACGACGAACACGTGGTAGTCCATCGAGAGCCCGAAGAGGATCACGAAGAGGAACAGCGGCAGCCAGGTGACGATGGCGCCCACGCCCTCCGCGCCCACCAGCGAAGCGCCCCAGCCGTGCTGGAAGACGGCGACCAGGATGCCGTAGGCCGCCCCGACCGAGAGGAGGTTGAGGACGATCGAGGTGATCGCGATCGTCAGCGAGCGGAACGACAGGAGCATCAGCAGGAAGGCGAAGGCCACGACGAAGGCGAAGACCGGCGCCACCGCGCTGACGAGCTGGTCGTTGAAGTCCTTCGAACCCGCCACCTGACCGGTCACCGGCGCCTCGACCCCGTCGACCTTGCCGAATGTCGCCGGACGGACCTCGTCGCGGATGATCTCCAGGCTCTTCTCGGCCTTGTCGAGGTTCGATCCGCCCACCAGCGGTACGTACACGAAGGCGACGTTCTGCGAATCGTGCACCTTGACGTCGACAGGACCGCGTGAGGCACCCGAACTGACCGCCTGCTCACGGAAGTCGGCGATCGCGGACTTCACCTCGGCGGAGTTGATGTCGGCGGCCTTGACGACCACCTCGGCCGGGTCGGAACCACCAGGGAAGGCCTCGTTGACCCGCTCGTACGTCGCCACGATCGGCAGCGAGTCGCCGAACTCCTGGTCCAGTGTGAGGTTCTGGGTCTTCATGCCGAGCGCAGGGGCCGCGATGGCCAGCAGCGCACCGGCCGCGACCACCAGCGAGACGGCCGGCCTCGCCAGCACCACCCGCAGGACGCTCGTCCAGAACCGGCTTCCATTGTCGCCCGAACGGCCGTTGCCGGAACCGCCGTTGCCGGAACCGCCGTTGGTCTTGCGCCGCTTGTCCGGGTGCAGGAACGGGATGCGCCCCTTCTCGACCCGCGTACCGAGCAGCGAGAGGACCGCGGGCAGCACGGTGACCGAGCCGACCATGGCGACCGCCACGACCATCAGAGAGGCCAGACCCATCGCCTTGAAGGTGGCGATTCCGGTGAACAGCATGCCCGCCATCGCCACGCACACCGTGACACCGGAGACGATGATGGCGCGACCGCTGGTCGCCGCGGCGATCCGCAGCGCGGTCTCGGGGTCCCTGCCCGCCGCACGCTCCTCGCGCTCGCGCCGCAGATAGAACAGGCAGTAGTCGACGCCGACCGCGAGGCCCACGAGCAGCATGACGGAGCTCGATGTGTCGTCCATCGGCTGGATGTGGCTGACGAGCATCATCAGGCCCATCGTGGCCACGATGGCGGTGATCGCGAGCAGGACCGGCACCAGGGCCGCCACCAGCGCGCCGAACGCGACCAGCAGGATGCCGAGGGCCACGGGGACGGCGGAGTACTCGGCCTGCTTGAAGTCGTTGCCGAACGCGTCGTCGAACGTCTTGTTCATGCTGGCGCCGCCGATCTCCTCGATCAGCACCGACCCATGGTCCTTCTGCACCTCCTCGACGGCCTTCAGCACGGGCTCCACCCGGTCGCCCGCCGTCTCAGCCTTGCCGCGCATGTCGAACTGCACGAGGGCGCTGCGGCCGTCCTTCGAGATGGTGTCCGTGTCGTACGGCGAGGTCACGTTGGTCACCTTGCCGGTGCCCTCGACCGCCTTCATCACGGCGTCGACGGCGGTGCGGAACTCGGTGCTCGTCGCCTTGACACCCGCCTCCCTGCCCTGCACGAGCACGGTCTCCCCGGCCGGCTCGTCGATCCCCGCTTCCTCCGCGATGGCCGCGGCCCGGCCGGTCTCCCCGCTGAGCTGGTCGCTGTCCTTGAGTTCGACCGTGCCCGCCGCAGAGCCGAGCCCCATCGCCAGAACGACGAACAGCACCCAGATTCCGACGGCCGCCCAGCGGTGCCGGGCACTCCAGCCGCCGGCCCGGGCAGCTATGCCCCGTACCCGCGTGTCTCTGTTACCCATGACGGGCTTGCCCCCTCGTCTCCGGTGCCGGCCCCCTGCCCGCACCTTCTGTTTCGAAGGTATGGGGCGGATAAGGACCTCTCGTCGTGCTGCCCGGTGAGGTGCGGGGAGCCCGAGTCCTCCCCTCGGACCCCGCGCTCTCAGCACTGAGGAGGATGAAAGCCCCTTACATGTAAAGCGGCACCTCGGGGTCGTGATCAGGGTGTCCGGTCTGTGCCCGGTCGTTCCCCGGCCCGTCCCCGGTCTGTCCCTGGCCTGTCCTCGGCCCGTCCCTCCTCCGGGTCCGATCTGCCGGGGAAGATCCTCTTTGGTGTTACGAAAGTTTGTTGAACAAGTCACAGCTGTGTGCGGGGGTTGAACTGAGCGCGCCCATCGGCCAGGGTTTTGAGCCAACCGGCCGGTAACTTCGGGTGTCCGGCCGCCCGGAAGCCGCGGCCGTCGTGCCCACCCCCACGGGGCACGACGGCCGCTTTATGGTGTGCGGATGACTCAGGGCATGACGACGTACGCGGCACTGCTGCGCGGGATCAACGTGGGCGGCAGCAGGAAGGTGCCGATGGCCGAGCTGCGCACCCTCATGGAGGGCCTCGGGTACGACGGTGTCCGTACGTATCTCCAGAGCGGGAACGCCGTCTTCTCCAGCGACCACGGCGACGAGGACGCGCTCGCCGCGGAGCTGTCGGGGGCGCTGGAGAAGCACTTCGGCCTCACGGTCGACGTCCTGGTGCGCGACCACGCCTATCTGCGGGCCGTCATCGACGCCTGTCCGTTCCCGGCCGCCGACCTGGAGGCCAAGCAACTGCACGCCACCTACTTCTCCGAGCCGGTCGACGCCGAGCGCTTCGCGTCCATCGACCAACAGGCCTTCCTGCCCGAGGAGTTCCGCCTCGGCGACCGGGTCCTCTACCTGTACGCGCCCGACGGCCTCGGCCGTTCCAAGCTGGCGGAGAACCTGTCGAAGCCCCGGATGACGAAGGGCGTCATCGCCACCACCCGGAACTGGAACACCGTCACCAAACTCGCGGAGCTGACCAGTGGCTGACCACGGCCCCGCCGTCGAGGCGGCCATCGAGGGCGAACTGTGCCTCCTCGACCCGGAGATCCGCCGCACGCCCGAACTCCTCGGGGCGCTGCTGCACCCCGACTTCCACGAGTTCGGCGTCTCCGGGCGGCACTGGGACCGGGCCTCGATCATCGACGCACTGGCCGTGGCGAAGGAACCGGGGACGGGCCCGGGCATCACCTCCCGGGTGGCCGGCGTCGAGCTCGCCCCCGACCTGGTCCACCTCACCTTCGACACGGAGCACAACGGCCGTCACGCGCACCGGAGTTCGCTGTGGCGGCGGACGGGGGAGGAATGGCTGCTGTACTTCCACCAGGGAACGCCGTTCAGCCCCGAAGGCTCTCGGGGAGCCTGACCTGCCGGACGCCGAGGTAGGTCGTGTGCGAGGTGATCTCCGCCGGGACGGCGAGGCGGGGGTCCGCGCACAGGCGCCGGATCTCCTCGGGTGACACGGCCCCGGTGGTCGTCGCCGCGGCCACCGCGTCGAGCAGTGTGAGATCGTCCGCGGTCACCCCCGGCTCGTCCTTCGCCGCCAGTCCCCACGCGTCCCACGGCAGTACCTCGACCCCGCCGAGGGCCGCGAGATCCCGTACGACGTTGCAGCGTACGAACCACAGGCCCTGCAGGGTGCCCGTCGGGAGGGGGATCCCGAAGGCGTCGGGGTCCGCGTCGCCCGCCCGGCACGCCTGCCAGGCGGCTCCGGCGACGAGGAACTGGTCCCGCGGGACGTCCAGCGGATCGAAGGGCACGTCGTGCGCACCGTCGGCGACCTGTGCGTCCGCGAGCCGCCAACTGCCGTCCGGCAGACGGTATTCGGTGACCCAGTGGTCCCCGTGGGTCACGGGGGAGGAACCGTCCTCGAAGTACGTGGCGAAGCCGCACCGGACCCGTGCGGGGGTGCCCGTCGCCCTCAGGAACGCGCACATCAGCAGCGCGAAGTCCCGGCACGTGCCGGCGAACCGCTCGCCCAGCTCCCGGTGTTCGGTGAGGGGCGCCCGTGAGCGCTCGCGCAGGATCCGCAGGATCTCGCCCACGTACCGGGCCTCGGCGTCCTCGTGACGGCGCTCCTCGGGCATCGCGTACCCGAAGTGCCCGCCCTCCTCCCGGTGGATGAGCAAGTTCCGTACGAGGGCCGCGAGTTCATGTGGGTCGGCGGGCAGATCGGCCGGTACGGCTCCGGGGTCGCTGTACGGGCTCTGCTTGAGGTGGAAGTCGTTGGAGTCCATGCCGCGGAGCGTGGAGTCTGCCCCAGGGGCAAGGTCAAGCACGGCGGGGCGAGGTCGGGCGAGGCCAACCGAGGGCGTCGAGGCGGGACATGTCCTCCTTGCCGAGCCGTACGGCGGTCGCGTCGAGGTTCTCCTCCAGATGCGCGAGGGAGCCCGTGCCGGGGGTCGGGCAGAGCACGGGGGAGCGGTGCAGCAGCCAGGCCAGGGCGATCTGGCCTGGCGCCACTCCGTGTGCGGCGGCGATGTCCGCGCACACCCGGTCCGTGGTCAACGAGCCGTTGCCCAGCGGGAACCAGGGCAGCAGCGCGATGCCGTGCGCCTCGCACAGCTTCAGCAGCGGCTCCGAGGCGCGATCGGTGAGGTTGTACCGGTTCTGCACGGAGGCGATGTCCGTCAACTCCCGTGCGGCTTCGAGCTGTTCGGCCGTCACCGAGTCGAGCCCGATGTGCCGGATCTTGCCCTCCCGGCGCAACTCGTCGAGCGTGCCCAGCTGTTCGGCCATCGGTACGTCCGGGTCCAGCCGGTGCAGCTGGTACAGGTCGATCGTGTCGAGACGCAGCCGCCGCAGACTCGCCTCGCACATCGCCCGCAGCCGCTCGGGCCGCCCCTCGACGTGCCAGGCGTCCGGACCGGTGCGTACGACACCGCCCTTCGTGGCGATCACCAGGCCGGCCGGATACGGGCACAGGGCCTCGGCGACGAGTTCCTCGGCGATCGACGGGCCGTAGTTGTCCGCCGTGTCGATCAGCGTGACCCCGCGCTCGACGGCCCGCCGCAGGACGGCCACCGCGCCCCGTGCCTCACCACGCGGCCCCCAGTAGCCGGGACCGGTCAACTGGGCGGTCCCGTACCCGAGGCGGCGTACGGGCAGCTGTCCGGCGAGCTCGAAGTTTTCCGGAATCATTGATGGAGCGTACACACGCCTGTGGCAGGCTCGGACGCATGCGCTACATCATCATCGGAGCAGGGGCTGTGGGCGGGGCCATCGGCGGCCGCCTCGCCGAATCGGGACACGACGTGGTGCTGGTCGCGCGGGGCGCGCAGTACGAGGCGCTGCGCGAGCGGGGGCTGCGCCTGGTGACGCCCGACGGGCCGCACACCCATCGGCCGCCCGTCGTCGACGGGCCGCGCGCGCTCGGCGAACTGGGCGCCGACGACGTGCTCGTACTCGCCGTCAAGACGCAGGACAGCGAGGCGGCGCTGGAGGCGTGGGGGCCCGTGCCCGTGGCGGGCGGGGGCACGGCGGCCGAGCGGCTGCCGTTGGTCTGCGCGCAGAACGGCGTGGAGAGCCAGCGGCTCGCGCTGCGCCGCTTCCGGCGGGTGTACGGGGTGTGCGTTTGGCTGCCCGCGACGTTCGTCGAGCCGGGCGTGGTGTCCGCCGCCGGTACGCCGCTCACCGGGATCCTGCACCTCGGACGCTATCCGCACGGCACGGACGAGACAGTACGGAGCATCGCCGCCGACCTGTCCGCCTCCCGGTTCGAGGCGCCGGTCGTGGCCGATGTGGCGCGCTGGCAGTACGCCAAGCTCCTCGGCAACCTCGCCAACTCGATCGAGGCGGTCAGCGGCGTGCTCACCAGTGAGGAGGGCATCGCGCTCTACGGCCGGGTACGTGCCGAGGGCGAGGCCGTGCTCGCCGCTGCGGGCATCCCGTACGCCTCCGAGCAGGAGCAGAAGGAGGCCCGCGCCGACAAGATCCGCTTCGAGCCCTTCGACGGGTCCGAGCGGGGTGCAGGGTCGTCGTGGCAGTCGCTGAACCGTGGCACGGGGACGATCGAGGCGGACTATCTCAACGGCGAGATCACCCTGCTGGGGCGGTTGCACGGCGTGCCGACGCCGCTCAACGACCTGCTGCAACGGCTCGCCAACGACTTCGCTCGCGAGCGGCGGGCGGCCGGTTCCATGCCGGTGGACGAGCTCGTACGGCTGGCCGGCGACGCTGTCGCGTTTGTTCAAGAGGGTGCGGGGCCGCGTCCCTAGCGTGGGACGCATGGACAAGAACGCGAACACGAAGGCGGGCAAGAGCCCGGACCAGGAGAGCGCGAACGCGCCCTACACGATGGAGAGCCTGTACCCGTCCATGGTCGAATGCGCCGCCGAGGCCGCACGGGTCGCGCGCGGGGTCACCGCGGCGCAGCTCGCCGGGACAACCCACTGTCCGGGCTGGGACGTCCGGGCTCTGGTCAACCACTGGGTGCTCTACACCTCTCACGGTCTGGAGCATCGGGCGCTGCGCAAGCCGCTGCCCGAGTCGCTGACCAAGCGGGATTTCGCCTCCGAGCCGGGGTGGGCGTCGGCGTATGCCGCCCAGCTGGACCGGGCGGTTGCCGTGTGGGCGGACCCGGTCGTGTGGGAGGGAGAGGTGGACCTGGGCATGGGGTCCATGCCGGCTCCCGAGCTGGCCTCGGTGATCGTGAAGGAGATGGCGGTGCACGGGTGGGACGTCGCTGCGGCGACCGGCCAGGAGTACCGCATCTCCGACGCGGCGGCCCGCATCGTCCTGGACGTCGTCGTCACCCACGGCGACCTCTACCGCCAGTACGACGGCTTCGCCCCCGCAGTCCCGGTGCCGCCCAATTCCCCCACCTTCACCCAGGCCATCGCCTTGAGCGGCCGCGACCCTCGTCTGTCCCAGACAGCCTCCTGAACGAGCCGTTTTTTCGCCCCCGCCGGGGCGAACAAGGCCCCGGTCAGGCGCCCACCGCCGTCAGTGCCGGGGTCCGGGCCGCGTCGTAGCGCTGCAGGAGGACGCGGGCCACCTCCGGGGACGCGCCGAGGACGTCGGCCAGGATGTCCGCCTCGGCCGCCCCCCGGGCGATCCGGTCAGGGAGGAAGCCGGGTGCCAGGACGTACGGGGCGACAGCCACCCGCGCGCACCCGAGGGCGCGCAACTCCCGCACCGCATCCCCCGTACGCGGCAACGACGCGGAGGCGAACGCAGGCCGCACGGCGCACCAACCGGTCCGCCGCCACTCCCGCGCGATTTCTGCGATCACTGCGATCGCCTCCGGGTCCGTGGACCCCGCCGAGGCCAGTACGACCCCGGTCGAGGACTTGTCGGCGGGGGACAACCCCGCCTCGTACAACCGCCGTTCGAGCGCGGCGGTCAACAGTGGCGACGGGCCGAGCACCTCGGCCTGCCGGATCCTCAGCCGTGCCGGAGCCTCGCTCAGCACCGCCGGGATGTCCGACTTCGCGTGGAAGGCGCGGGTCAGGAGGAGGGGGAGCGCCACCACGTCACGTACGCCCTCCGCCGCCAGTGACTCCAACACCCCCGAGACCGAAGGGATGTTGAAGTCCAGGAACCCGGTCTCCACGCGCACGCCCGGGCGCAGGGCCCGTACCCGTCGCACCAGGGCGTGCACGGTCGCGGCATGGCGCGGGTCGCGGCTGCCGTGGGCGATGACGAGAAGTACCGGTCGGGGCATGGGAGTTCAGCTCTTCACGAGGAGACCGCGGCTGCGCAGTACCCACCGCTCCAGCGGACTGAAGATCAGCAGGTCGATGGCGATTCCGACGATCAGGATGAGGAGGATGGCGAGGAAGACCATGGACATGCTGTTGGCGGTGCG
>NZ_JAPWHT010000589.1:0-5342 GCF_027270795.1 Streptomyces sp. ActVer | reverse complement strand
GGCTCGCTCAACGGCGGCGCCCGGCGGTGGCAATGCCTGGACGGGTGCGCTTCCGGCTTGGGGGCGCGGGCAGTTGGGCGACGTGAGACTCACCATAGGGGAAGCGATGTAATATTTGACATCGAATGAGCGCAAGAATTGATGATTCCCTCTTGTGGGTGACCGGAGGGAACGCATCACGACGAGAGAGGGTTCAGTGCCGCCCAGCACAGCCCCTAGCACCGCCCCCACGCTGCGCCAGCAGCGCCTGGGTACCGAACTGCGCAAGCTCCGGGAGCACGCGGGACTGACGTCCAGTGCCGCCGCGGGACTGCTCGGCCTCAAACAGGCGCAGATCAGCAACATCGAGGCGGGCCGCTATGCCGTCAGTGCCGATCGCGTCCGTACCTTCGCCAGCAGCTACAGCTGCACCGACCCCGCGTTCGTCGATGCGCTGGCTGCGATGACCGGCGGGCGGCAGCGCGGGTGGTGGGACGAGTATCGGGAGCACCTGCCGGCCACGTTGATCGACCTTGCCGAACTTGAGCACTACGCCACCGGTCTGCGCGTGGCACTCATCATCCACATCCCAGCCCTGTTGCAGACCACGGACCACGCACGAGCCCTCTTTCAGCAAGTGGCCCCGCCCATGCGGCAGTACGAGATCGAGCATCGCCTTACGCATCGCATCAAGCGACAGGGCATCCTGCACGGGGAGGATCCGCCCCCGTACACGGCGACCATCCACGAGGCGGCGCTCCGCATGGGTTTCGGCGGCCCGGTCGTCGCGCGCGCCCAACTCCAGCACCTCATCGGCATGAGCGAGTTGGCCCATGTCACCATCAGGGTGATTCCCTTCGGCGCGGATCGCTTCCCGAGCACGGGTCAGTCCTTCGACTACGTCGAGGGCCCCGTCCCACAACTCGACACCGTCCAGTTGGACACACACCACGGCGGCTGCGGATTCCTCGATGCAGAGGCACAGTTGAGTAAGTACCGTTCCGTGTTGGATCGCATGGAGCCCTGTGCGCTCAACCCCGCCGAGTCACGCGACTGCATCCACCGCCTCATCCGGGACATCTGAGAGAGACCGACGACTGTGACCACCATCCACTGGCAGAAGTCCACGTACAGCGGCGACAGTTCGAACTGCGTCTACGTCGCTGCCACCCCGACCGGAGCCATCCACCTACGCGAAAGCGACGAGCCGGACGTCGTCCTCTCTACGAGTTCCGCCCGCCTGCATGAGCTGATACGCATCCTCAAGGCGCATCCGCCGATACACAGCGCCTGAGCAATTGGAAGCCTTGGGCCACCGTGTCGCGCCCACTGTGCCGTGCTGACGGTGACGCCACGCTCTGGGTGTCCCAAGGTTGCAATCGCTAGCGGCGCCTTCAGCCAGTGCTCGCATTGCTCGCCCGCACAAGCCCTCCATAACTCACAAGCCGGAACGGGCGCGAACCTCCGGGCAACGCGGCCACGGCATCCTGGTGCAGGTGTCCTGCGCACCACAACTGGGTGATCCGTGCATCCACATAGCGCCTGTACGGCCCGGCCGTCAGTACCACGCCGTTGATCCGCAGGACGGCCAGCACCTTGATCTCACGGTCGGGCATCTGGTTCGCGAGTCCAACGGCCCGCTGCCCCTGCGGGCTGACCGGGACGATCTCGCACTCGACCAGCCGCCACGAGTTCACTCTGAGCACGCGACGCATGCGGAGGACATTTGACCAAGGTCCAGATGTTCAGCGGGAGCAAGACTCGCACGAGGGTGCACAAGACGATGCCGAGGATTGGGATGAACCGCTTGTCGCCGGAAGCTGATCCCACGAGCGGGGTCAGGATGAGCGCGGGCCACGCCATCAAGAGAAGGATCCACTGGCGTTGGACTCGCCGCCGAATAGAGCGGCCGGTGGGATGGTGATTGATGGCCGGCTGTGATGTCCGGGACAGAAGCACGGACACCACGGTCATGGAAGGTGTCCTTCATTCTCAGCCTGCGCGAGGGGGTTGTCGAAGCTGACCGTCTCGGCGATCTGCTGGAGGATCTCGCGGTACTGCTCGCGGCGGGCCACAACAGTCGTACTCAGTGTGATTACGACGAGACGCTTACAGTCTGGGTGGGGTAGATGTGCATGGATCTGGACAAGGGGCGCCGGAGAGAGCCCGCTGTCCGCTGAAGGCTTGAGTACGGTCTCACTGAGGGTGGCCGGGCCGCAGGAGAGTTCGAGGTACTCGATGCGGGTATGGCCTTGGGCTGAAGTTACGGCGCGGGCCACGGTGACCGCGCGTGGTGCCACGGCTGTGTCGCGCCAGGAAAGCGTGAAGAATGAAAGCAGTGGCTGACCACTGCTTTCATCTGTGCCGTCGATGTCGTCCCGGTGCAAACCAACCGAAAAATGGACTGTGCCGACCTCACGTAGAGCCCCCAACAACTGCTGACCCTTCGCGAATTGGGCGATGAACTGCTGGCGCAGGACGTCGTCAGGTGCCGCGTCGAGAAACGGAGCGAGGGCAGTTCGCAGCACGTCGGCGGCGGGAGATTCAGGCACGGGCAACAGGGCGTCGAGGGGGAGAGCCGTGAAGCCTGGAGGTTCGGCGAACCAGATTTCGGTGGTGGGGTCCTTGGCAGAGTTGTGAAGCGTAAAGCTGGGTATGGCCATCAAGGTGTCTCTTCACTGCGCGTATCAGGTTGGGCGGGGTAGATCCCGACGCGTCGGCCCCGTTCGATGTCCTCAGGAGTAGCGCCCCAGTCCGCGAAGCTGCGGCCGTCTTCCGCCCTCGACTGCTGCTGAAGGACATGGAGGCGGCGAGGCGCCGTACCGTCCGGAATGGGCGCGGCGATGAGACCGATGAAGCGTGGGTCGCCAGCGAACCACACAGCCTCAATCTGTGCCTTCAGCTCGGGCTTGGCACGCGGAGCCAAGCGACGACTCCACCACTCCGTGCGCAGATGCTGGGGGAATACCAACGGTAGTCTCTGCTCCGGGCGGGCCGGATTGGGAAGTTCGAACCATCCGTACTGCCTGCCGAGGACCTCTGGATGTTTGGTCAGCCCCGACGGTACGCTGCGGAGAATTTGCCATGGATACGTTTGCAAAATGCGCCGCATGCGGAATGCTGCAGGAAAATAGCGCAGTTGGAGCACTGCTCGATATAGGGAGTAGAGCAGGAACGGAACGAACAAGAAGGCAAACCCTGGAGACAGGAACACGACAAGCACAGCCAGCAGACCAACCCAAGTGGCCAGCCATCCGATGAGGCCGACGATGTTCATGGCCATGTGGTACAGCCAGGCCCGGCGGGTAAGCGGGTGGGCCCAGGCAGTCATGTAGTCAGCAGGATTCATTGGCGCGCTCTTCCTCCGGGGAAAGTCAAAAGACGTGACCAACAAGGTTCAGGATTCCACCGTTGTCGAGGATGAGCCGTGTCCCGTCAATTCCGGCAACGGCACCATCCTTGATTCCGTCATCGTCCGCGTCCACGAGACTGTTGACCAGACCGAAGCCAGCGGTGCCCACACCAATCGAACTTGACGTTGCGGCTACTACTTTCTCCGCCTTTGCTGTGTCACTCGCACCGCGCACCAGCCATCCGGTCAGAGGATTGTCCAGGTTGGAGATACCCTGCGCCCCCTCCATGATCTTGGATCCGAAGACTCCTGCCTTCTGCCCAGCCGAGAGGGTCTCGCTTCCGGCACGAATGGCGTTTACTGCTCCTCGGGATCCGACCGCTACTGCTCCAAGGCCTGGAAGCGCGCCCATGACGTCGCTTCCGACGGTGACGAGGTTACTGAAGAAGTCAGCGTCGAACTCACCCTTGGTGAAGCCATCCTTCAACGACGCCCACATCTCGGGATCCTGGAAGATGCGCCACCCCAACGCCGTTGCGCTCAGCGCCGCGGCTGTGAGCATGAGCGCCGCCACCATCGCCACACCCAGCGGCCCAGCGAAGATGATCGCCACCAATCCGACGACGCCCGCCACAAAGCTGAGGATGTCCGGCAGGTTCTCCTGTAGCCAGTCCATCGCCGAGTCGAACCACCCCGGCTCATGAGGCGCCAGCTTCTTCGTGGCCTCCCGGATCTTGCCCGCCCGGTACTGAGCCTGCTTCTCATGCTCCTCGGCGAGCTTTCGAGCCCTGCTCAGGATCTTCTCGAGGTCGGCTTCTGCCTCATCGACGGCTGTGTTCGCGCTGGTCAGGGCCTTCTGGGCGTCGTCGTGCGCGGCGCCCTTCTTCTTGTCCAGGGCCGGGTCGTCGCCCGCTGTCGTCGCCTTGCCCTTGGCGGTGTCGACCGCAGCGCGCGCGTCCTTCGCCTCCTCGTCCAGGCGCTTGGCTCGGCGCTGAAAGTCGTCGAGTTCACCCTCCCAGAGGTTCAGTTGCTTGGCCGCCTTGCGAAGAGAACGCGCGGCGTTCTTCAGGTTCAGCGGCAGCGGGCCGCCGTCGAGCTGCTCCCGGAAGGCAACGGCCGCGTCGCCCTTCCAGTAGCTCCCGTCCATCAGCTTGGTGACCAGGTCACGCGTGTCTTCGAGAACCTTCGCGCAGCCGGCGAGCTTCTTGTGCAGGCCGCTTACCGTTTCGGTGCTGCCCGGCACCGGGTTGAAGCCCAAGTGTGGATAGTCGCGATTGGGGATCCTCGGCGAGGACTTCAACCCTTGTGGTAGCGCACCATCCTTGGCTACCTGAGGGTCGGGGACAGGGGACGGTTCAAGGCTTGGGGTCTCGGTCACTTCTTGCCGCCGCCTTTGCCGCTGCCGGCCTTCTTCAGTGCCTCTTCAAGGGCCTTGTCGACTTCGCGGTAGCTGTCCCGGCTCTTGCCGATAATCTTGGCAAGGTCCTCGGTCTGCTTGCCGATCTCCTCCGAGCCGTACTTCCAGTCCTCCTGGAAGTCCTCACACGCCGCGTCCAGGTCGTCGGTACCCAAGCCCGTGGTGGTGGCATCGGCCAACGCCTTGCGGACGCCCTTGAGCGAGTCCGTCGACTTGTTCAGCATCTTCATGAAGCGCCCGAGCTCATCACCGTCGACCGCCAACCGCTCCGCCACGCCCCGTTACCTCTCCCCGTTCGCCCACCGTTCCTGAGAGCGGAATCACGCTATCCGCTCTTCACCGCACTCCGCCAACCGCTCCTCGGGAGAGCGGATGGCCAACGGGCTGAATCAGCCACCTCGGTCAGCGGTTGACGGCCTGGATCTCCTGGACGATCACGTCCTGGTCCGCCCCGAACTCGCCGTCGGGCAGTGGCTGGTCACCGTTCACGCCGGTGCCGGTCCAGTGGATTCTCCACGTGACCGTCGCCTGGAGCTTGTACGAGTCGTCGCCCGAGGAGCGCAGGTACCGCACGCCGCACGGTGGGGTCTCGTC
>NZ_JAPWHT010000588.1:0-5353 GCF_027270795.1 Streptomyces sp. ActVer | reverse complement strand
CAGCGAACTGAAGCGCCGCGACCTGCATGTTCACCCTGGCTGAACCTCTAGAACCCCCGAATTACGTCGAACCCGGGTGCGGGATGAGGTACTCAGGCCGTTCCGCAGGCATGGGCCAGTCACCCACGGAAGGTTCTTCCTGAAGCAGCTGATCTGACAGAGCGGCCTCAGGGGGTACGGCGGCCTGTATTCCGCGCGTCAGCGCACGGGACGCCACGGCCTTTCAACGACAACAAGGAGGAACGATGCCGGATCCGGGTAGCGAGCTGTCATCGCTGAATTTCGAAAGTCTCATCGGGGGTCCGATGGTGGCCGCCGTACACGCGCAGGTGCAGTCCGCTCTGGCGACGGTGAACTTCGTCAAGCAGGTGGGATTCCGCCAACCGCCGGCGGGCGGCGTGACCCCGGGCGACACGACGACCGGCGAACCCGCGACCGTGACCTTCAGCTACAAGAAGCAGGTGGCCACGGCGGACGGCAACGGTGTGGAGGAGAAACCCGCCTCGCTGACCGTGCCGCTGCTGGCCATCCTGCCCATTCCGTATCTGCGGATCGACGAGGTGAACATCGACTTCCTCGCGAAGATCGACTCCGTGCAGTTCCGGCAGGTGGACGAGCAGATCAAGGTGGGCGTCGACGCCGACGCCGAGGCATCCTGGGGATGGGGGTCGGCCCGTATCAAGGCGAGCTTCGCCTATCAGCGCGACACCAAGGAAGGGAGCAAGGACACCCGTTCGTATTCCATGGGGGTCAAGGCCCGTGCCGTTCAGGAGGAGCTGCCCGGAGGCATGGCGAAAGTGCTCGGCATCCTGGAGTCGATGATCCAGGAGAAGATCACGGAATGACCCGCCTGTCGGAATTTGTCGGAGGGCTCGGAGCCGGCCTGGTGTGTGGAAGGGCCCACAGCGATCTCGCCTCCGTGGAAGTCGCCCGTAAGTACGCGGCCGAACCGCTCCTGCGTGAGGCGCGGGTGCCTCGTATGACACTGCCCGAGGTCACGATCGAGGTGAAGTGCGTGATCGTGGACGTCGGCGCGGACGACGTGGAGATCCGCGTGACCCCCAGGGAACTCATGGACGTTCCCGCCGCACATCTGTCGACGATCGTCCTGAAGTGGAACGGAGAGGACATCGATCCTGTCCCTCCGAATGAAGGGCCGGGCTGAAGGGCGGTCGACTCGCACTCGCCGAGGCAACCAGCACGCCGGAGCTGCCCCGCCCTGCCAGGTCCGAGGACCGATCACCAGCCGCAAACCGCGGTGATCTTACGAGGGCGTCACCCGTGTTGGTGAGCCAGGAGTGCCGGTGAAGAAACTCCCGAACTCGGTCCGGGGTCGCGCGGGCTCGCCGAACCACGGGTGGAGGACCTTGGTGAGGGTGCTTGGGTGACAGATTGCCGGGAGGCCGATACCGGCAGCCGTTCGCCGGAAGAGAAGGGTTACGAACCCGTGTGGTGAGAGGGAGGCACACATGTCCGCGGACGACGACTTCTCTGGGATCGAACCCGATTTCCCGTTCATCCCGCAGCCGCTCCGGTTCTACGACGGTGGCGTCGATGCTGTCGAGGGGCAAGGGGGAGAAAAGGCTCGCTTTGGTTCCCCGGCCCTGATCGAGCTGGTCCGGTGCACCGACGAGGGCCGCGAGCGTTTCAGGATGGTGCGCCGCATCGCCTACAGGGATCGGCACCTCGGCGAGCTCCTGGTCCCCCGGGAGACCCGCACCTGGAGAACCGACCTGACCTCGGTGCCGACGCTCTTCACCTGGCTCGTGCCGAAGACCGGGGAGCACCTTCCGGCCACGTTGCTGCACGACGGACTGATCCACCCGCCGGGCAATAAGGAGTACACGTCAACCAACAACCACACCGTGTCGCGTGTGGAGGCCGACCGCGTATTGCGCGACGCGATGGCGGACGCCGGCACCAAGCTGATCCGGCGGTGGCTGATCTGGTCGGCGGTGACGATGGCGACGATGCTCGACCGCGAGAGATCGGCGAAATGGAAGTGGCGTTACCGCCCGTTCGTGGTCCTAACTCTCGGGGCGGTCGCAGCTCTGGGCGTCTGGGCGTTCTTCGACCTCATCGACGTCGCGATCCGCATCCCGAGTCTTATCTGGATGGGCGACCGGCCGCGCTACGAGCTCCCGAGTCTTCCCTGGATGGGCGACCGGCCGTGGTACTACGAGCTCGTCGGCGGGCTGTCGGGCGCGGTCGTGATCCCGCTAGTGCTGGCGCCGCCCTGGGGCCGTTTCTGGATCGCCGGCGCGGTCGTGGGAGTGAGCATGGGGGTGCTGCTGTATGGCACCGTCGTGCTGCTCTTCATCACCGGGATCTACCAGCTCGTGGAGTGGGTCATGACGTGGATGCCGAAGCCGGTGGCCCTCGCACTGACGGGCATCGCGACACTGGTGGCGCTGCTCGTATTCGCCGCCTTCACCGCCAAGACCTAGCTAAGGCCATGCCCGACCATCATCCAGCGGATGAGTGGGCCAGGACGGATGACACTGTCACGGGTTCACTCGGACGGTGCGCCGTATGAGCGGCCCAGACCGGTGGCGGGACCGTACGTCAGTCGACCGGCTGCGCTGCAGGGGGCTCGGGGCGTTGGGGGAGGTCGGTGTCGGGTCTGCCGACGTACCACTCGATGTAGCGGCGCAGTTCGGCGGATCGGTCGGTGTTCCTCCGTGCAGTGGCGGTCTCGAAGTCTTTCCACAGCTGGTCGTCGATGCCGCGTACGCCGCGGAGTTTCTCCTTGTGCTGATTGGCAAGGGTGTCCCGATCCCTTCTGATTCGAGAAGCACCTGCCGGTTACGCCCTCATCTGCGCCTGCCTCGACTGTGAGGTCACCCGACTTCCGTCTCTGTTGGCTGGAGATGTGGGGGTAGCCCTTGGTGAGGTTCCCCCTGCCGGCCGGACAGCTCGATACTGGGACGGATGGTCCCGGAGGAAGCAGTCACAGGTAGTGAGTAACAAGAGCAACATGAGCAAGCGGTACACGGCCGAGTTCAAGCGGGACGCGGTCGCCTTGGCGTTGTCCTCGGAGAAGACGGTCACCGAGGTCGCGCGGGATCTGGGCGTGAGTCCGGAAGGGCTGCGCGGGTGGGTGAAGCAGGCGAAGGTCGACCGCGGTGAGGGGCCCGCCGGGGCTTTGACCACTGCGGAGCGTGAGGAGTTGGTCCGGCTGCGGCGGAAGGTTCGCGAGCAGGAGGCCACGATCGAGGTTCTGGGAAAAGCGACCGCCTTCTTCGCTCAGGACAAGATGAGGTAGACACCGCGGCACGGTGTCGTTTCATCGATGCGGAGAAGGCATCGGAGGGTAACCCTGCAGGTCACAGCGTTGCGTTTCTGTGCCGTGTGCTGGGAGTGCCCCGTTCCACCTACTGCGCGCACAGGGCGTCACGGCCGGCCCGGACGGTGCGGGAGCGGGCCGAGGAGGTGCTGGTGGGCGAGATCCGGGTGCTTCACGCCGGATCTCGCGGTGCCTACGGGGCCCCGCGGATCCACGCCGCCCTGCGGCGGGCCGGGCGGGTGGTGAACTCCAAGAAGGTCGAGCGGCTGATGCGCAAGCACCGGATCGCCGGGATCACCCGCCGCCGGCGGCGGGGCCTGACCCGGCAGGCGAAGCGGGCGGTGTTCGCACCCGACCTGATCGGCCGGGACTTCACCGCGCCCCGGCCCGGGATGCGGCTCGTCGGCGACATGACTGAACTCAGCACGCTGGAAGGGAAGTTGTATCTGGCGACCTGCATCGATCTCGCGACGCGGGAGGTGGTCGGCTGGGCGATGGCCGACCACCACCGCGCCGAGCTGCCGGTCGCCGCCTTGCGGATGGCGGCCGGGCGTGGCGGCCTGGAGCACGGTTGCGTCATGCACACGGATCGCGGCAGCGAGTACACGAGTGACGAATTCCGCAGCGAAATACGCAAGTTGCTCATGAGGCAGTCGATGGGGCGCGTCGGCTCTTGTTACGATAATGCCGCCGCGGAAAGCTGGTTCGCCATCCTGAAAGCGGAGATCGGGACGACCGTGTGGGAGACCCGCGAGGCCGCCCGGGCCGACGTTTTCCGCTACGTCGAGGTTGAGTACAACCGCAGCCGGCTCCGTCGGCACCCCGCCTACGGGTACGTCACCCCGCTCGAAACGAGATCCCTGCTCAGGCAGAACCTCGTCCCGGCAGCGTAAACACCCGCTGTCCAGTTCGCGGGGGGAACTTCAGCCGGACTGGCGGTGTCGGCCTGCGGAGCGCCGGTAAGACCAGGAGCAATCCCGGCACAGCGCGAAGAAACAGGAAGCCACGGATTCCCGACCCAAGCCCGTGCCGCGTAGCGGCACAGCAACGATCGAGAAGGCCAGAATCCTCGGGCTTCAGCCCGAGGAGCAAGCCAAGGACTGGACGTGCAGACCATGATGTGGGTGGCGGAGGGGCGCGCCGACACCCCTGCGCCGCTGCGCTCGTCACCGACTTCGGCGCGCACCGACCCGGCGCGGCCGTATGTGTCCAGGAGGAGCTCGCCGGTGAGGGCGAGCTCCCGCCCTGGCTGGGGGATGCCGCCTTCAACCGCAGTCACCGGTCGGCGCTGGTGCGCAAGGCGCCGGAGGTCTACACGCCGTTCTTCCCGGACGTCCCCGATGACCTGCCGTACGTCTGGCCGGCCTCCGACCGGGTCAGGTGGACCAGATGACTCCGCCGTTGTGCAGAATGACCACCTTGGCGTCGGCCCGCAGGACCAGCTGCGCGTTCGCGTAGCCGTGGCTCCGGGAGGCCCAGATCGGGCGGTCGTCGCCGTTGTGGACGACGAGGTTGCCGTCCTCCTGGAAGATCGCCCGGTGGTTCGGGCCGAAGGTCATCGACGCCCAGATCGGCTTGTTCTTCTCGTTGTAGACGACGAGGTTGCCGTCGGACTGCATGACCAAACGGATGCGGTTGGTGCTCCAGGACTGGCCGGCTTGCAGGACGCTGGTCGCGTAGACGGTCTTGGTGCCCCAGTTCGGCTTCGGGTCCGCCTTGGGCTTCGGGGTGGTCTTCGGCTTCTTGGCGGCCGGGCTGCTCGTCTTTGCCGATGGCACGGGCGCGACGGCCTTGGGGGTGACCGCCGGGGCCGGTGTCTTCGGCTTCTCCTTGCGCGCGGGCGAACTGGGGCTTTCGGCCACGTAGTCGTCGAGGACGGCGGGGGCCGAGCTGGCGTTCAGGACCGTGTCCGAGTCCCCCGCCGCCAGCCCCCTGTTGTCGGGGCGCCCGTCGTCCTGGGCGCTGCCGGCCAGCAGCAGCGGTATCGCGATCAGGAGCAGGGCGCGTTGGGGATGGGCGGTGGCCTCCTCCGGGGTCAGACGGCCCTCGTCGAGCATCGACTGGACC
>NZ_JAPWHT010000587.1:0-5404 GCF_027270795.1 Streptomyces sp. ActVer | reverse complement strand
CGGTCGGACCGTCAGGCCCCACCCCCCCTCCCCCCGACACACCCCGCACGCCCGACGAACCCCCGCGCATACCCATGCCACGCTCATCGGTCGAGGACACGGGCCTCCCCCTCCCCGAGCCGGCCCCGGCCCCCCTGTTCCTCGAACACCGGGTCCTCAAAGCCCTGCTCGGCGCCTGGGCCCTGGCGGCCTGCTCCCCCGAGGAGACGACAGCGGTCGAGGACCACCTGGGCACCTGCGGCGCGTGCGCGGACGAGGCCCTGCGCCTGCGCGACGCGGTGGGCCTCCTGCACCCGCCGGAGAGCCTCGACCTGGACCCCACCCTCCGCACCCGCGTCCTGGAGAGCTGCCTGGACCGCCGCCCGCCCCGCATCCCGGTCCCCGAGTGGGCAACGCCGTACGACGCGGAGACGGCCCGCCTGGACGCCCTCCTCCAGGACATCGGCGACGCGGAGTGGCACGCTCCCGTACGCCTGCGCTGGTTCGAGGGCGACGAACAGACCAGCCGCCGCACCACCGTCGCGGGCGTGATCGCCCATCTCCTCACAGTCGACGGCCTGGTAGCCCTGACCCTGGGCCTGGACGACCCCCTCGAAGCCCAGGCGGACACCCTCACCCCAGAGGCCCGCACAGAGGCATTCTGGACCACCTCGCACTTCCCGCCCACCCGTTCCGTACGAGCCCCCTGGCGCGAGCAGGCCCACAACCTCGTCCGCACGGTCGCCTTCGCGGCTGGGGGCACCTCCCGCGCGAGCGGAGCCGAGCGTGGGGGAGGATCGGGCCGCCTCCCGGTCTCGTACGGCGCCTTCGAACTCCCCCTGCGGGACTCGATGCTGGACCGCGCCTTCGAGACCTGGGTCCACGCGGGAGACATCGCCGAGGCGGTCGACTACCCCTACGAACCGCCGTCGCCCCGCCACCTGCACGCCATGATCGACCTGGGCGCCCGCATGCTCCCCACAGCCCTGGCCGCCCGCCGCCAGGCAGGCCTCGCCACCCCCGGCCAGACCCGCCACCTGGTCCCGGCCGGCACCCCCGGCCGCAGCCTCCGCCTGGAGATCGAGGGCCTGGGCGGCGGCGAATGGCTCATCCCCCTGGACTCCCCCGGCGCCTTGCCCTCCCCCGACCACGAGGTCGCCCACATAGCCCTGGACGGCGTCGAGTTCTGCCAACTGGCAGCGGGCCACGTCTCCCCGGAGGAAGCAGCAGCGGGCCAGGTAGGAGACCGAGAGGCAATCAGGGACGTCCTCTTCGCGGCAGCGTCACTGAGCCGCATGTAGCGCGCAGACCCCCCGGCCCGCACGCGCCCCACAGACGGGAGCGGGCCGTGCCGGTACGTCGAAAGTCCGCCGCATACGGCTCCTCCAGGAACGGTCTTCCTCGAAAGCCAACAGCCGTACACCCCGCCGCGGCGGACTCGACGTACCGGCACGGCCCGCTCCCCCGCGACAACGCAGGGCGCGACGCACCTCAGTCAAAAACGACGGTCCGCCGCCCGTTCAACAGGATCCGCCGCTCCGCATGCCACTTGACGGCCCGAGCAAGCGCCTGGCACTCCACGTCACGCCCCACAGCGACAAGCTGCTCCGGGGTGACCTGATGCCCCACCCGCTCGACCTCCTGCTCGATGATCGGCCCCTCGTCGAGGTCGGCCGTCACATAGTGCGCGGTGGCACCGATGAGCTTCACACCACGAACGTGCGCCTGGTGGTACGGCTTCGCGCCCTTGAAGCTAGGCAGGAACGAGTGATGGATGTTGATGATCCGCCCGCTCAACTGCTTGCACAGATCATCCGAGAGCACCTGCATGTACCGAGCAAGCACGACCAGCTCGACACCCTGCTCCCGCACGAGCTCCAGCAACTGCGCCTCGGCCTGCGCCTTGTTGTCCTTGGTGACCGGAATGTGATGAAAAGGCACATCATACGAAGCCACAAGTTCAGCAAAATCCGTGTGATTCGAAACCACAGCCGCGATCTCAACGGGGAGCGCCCCGATCCGAGCCCGGAACAGCAGATCGTTAAGACAGTGCCCGAACTTGCTGACCATCAGCACGACCCGCATCTTGTCCTCGGCCCGGTGGATCTGCCACTCCATCTGGAACGAGTCACCGATCGCCGCGAAGCTGGCCCGCAGCTTCTCCACCGTCACCGGCGACTCCGCCGAGAAGTGGACCCGCATGAAGAACAGCCCCGTGTCATGGTCACCGAACTGCTGACTGTCCTCGATGTTGCACCCGGTCATGAAGAGATAACTCGACACGGCGTGCACGATGCCCTGCTTGTCAGGACAGGAAAGCGTAAGGACGTACTGCTCGGTCACGGACTGCTCATTCATGCCCGCCAGGGTCCCATAAGTCGAGCCGAGCCAGACGACACGTCCCGCCTGCCGGACCGGGGGCCGGGCCCTTCAGGGGCGCGAGGAACTGCGCGAGCAACCCAACACAACCCGCACGCACAACCAGACCTCAGCCAGGCCAGACCTCAGGCGGAGCGAGTCATGATCCGCAGAACCTCAAGCGTCCGAGGCTGCACATCGGGATCCTCCCCATCACTCACCGCCATCCGAACGTGCGCATCCCGAGCAGCCCGCACAGCCTCAGGCCACCCCTGATGTTCGAGATAAACGGAGACAGCGGCATCAGGCCCCACCTGATGCATGATCCGCAGCACCCGAAGCACGGCGCTGTCGACGAGCGCCGCCTCCTGCGAGTCCCGGAAGATCGTCCCCACGTATTTCTCGGCGGACCAGTTGTCCAGCCAGGTGTCCTCGACGAGGCGATAGACGGCGTCGGTCACATCCCCGTACCCGTCGACCCCCGCGAGCCAGACCCCTCGCTGGAACTCGGTGTCGGAAAGCATGTGCAGCGCGGAGCGCACATTGCTGCGCCAGCGCCACCACGGCATGTCGTTCAGTGGCATGCCGCCCATGGTGGATGAGCGACGCCCGCGACGGGAAGAGTTCTCCGAACCTTGCACGGTCACCGATCGTACGTTCTCGCCGATTCGTCCCACCCCGCACCCCGGAGTTCACCTTCTGGTCACCAAGCGTTGACCATGGGTCACGCCGCCCGTAGCGATGTGACGGAATCGTGCGTGTCCATGACCGGCAGGCGACGCACCCGCACCTTCCTCCCCGCCCACCATCGTCCCGCCAAGGCCAGAGTGCTGTCCGCGGGCGCGTTGGCGGCGTGCGCGTCCATAGCCGTCGGATGCGGTGTCGTCCCCGGTACCACGGGGGGTTCCGGGGACGACACCATAACGGTCATGACGTGGGCGCCCGAGAAGACCAAGGCGACCAACAAGCCGGGCATGCCCGCCCTGGCACTGGCGTACGCGCGCTCGATCAACTCCAAGGGCGGCATCAACGGCCGCAAGCTCAAGGTTCTCACCTGCAACGACCACAACGACACGGTGTCCGCCGCCAACTGCGCCCGCCGCGCGGTCGACGAGAACGTCGTCGCCGTCGTCGGCTCGTACAGCCAGCACGCCCGCTCCTTCTTCTCCCCGCTGGAGGCGGCCGGCATCCCGTATCTCGGCGGGTACGGCGTCACGGACGACGAGTTCACCAGCCCGCTCTCCTACCCGGTCAACGGCGGCCAGCCCGCCCTCCTGGCCGGCCTCGGCCAGCAGCTCGCCAGGAACTGCGGCCCCGTCACCCTCGTACGGCCCGACACGATCGCCGGCGACGAGCTGCCCGTCCTGCTCGACTCCGGTCTGACCGCCGAGGGGCATTCGGCCGCCGTCGACCAGCGGGCCGCCGAGGACGCCACGGAGTACTCGAACCACGCCGACCAGGCGCTGCGGCGGGTCACGGCGGATCCGGCCGAGGAGGGATGTGTGGTGCCCGCGCTCGGGGACCGCACGGCCACCTTCATGGACTCGTTCCGGCGTGCCCGCGAGGCGTACCCGACGGTGCGGACGGCCTCCGTGCTGGGCAGCGTCGACCAGTCGGTGATCGACGCGACGGGCAGCGCGTACGAGGGCTCGTACGTCACCGGCTGGTACCCGGCGTCGCGCGACAAGCGGTGGAAGCCGATGCGCGAGGTCATCCGCGAGAAGGCCTTCGGCGACAACCGGATCGACGAGTCCGACCCCGGGGTGCAGACCACCTGGGTCGCCTACACGGTGCTGAAGAAGGCCGTCGAGTCGCTGGGCGAGGGCGAGGTGTCCTCGCGGACGCTCCGGCGGACGCTCGACGACGGCCTGAAGATCAGCACGGGCGGGCTGACGCCGACGCTCAGCTGGAGCTTCGACGATCTGACCGCGGCGAGCGACTTCCCCCGGCTGGTCAACTCGGACGTGTCGTTCCAGGTGGTGCGCAAGGGCCAACTGGTCTCGGCCCGCAAGGGATTCGTGAACGTGTCGAAGGTGCTGGAGAACACGGAAGCGTCCTGACGCGGGCCGGCACCCACCGGGCGCCGACCCCGCAGGACCCACCGGACCCGCCGATCACAACTGGCCGGGCTGGCGCTCCGTCAGTCCGTAGGTCTGGGCGATGGAGTTCCACAGCTTCGCGGCCTTGGCCTTCTGCGCGGTCGCGGTGCCGCTCTCCCGGTTGCCGGCCGCGGTCTGGCCCGTGTTGCGGGCCTGGCCCTTGCGGCAGCCCTTCTTGCCCGCGGTCTGGTCGGCCCAGGCCGCGTAGCGGGTGTCCGCCGCGGAGGATGCCTTCCATGCGCTGTTGAGCGCGGCGGTCAGCTGCGCGTGGTTCGGCAGCTTGTCGACCGAGAGGTCCGCGAGGCTGGTGACCAGGCCGTCGCGCTGCTTGGCCGCGTTGCGCAGATCGGTCGCCGCCTGGCCCAGGTTGGCGCACTTGCGTACGTTGCCGACGGCCTTGACGACCGAGTCGCGGCTGTCGCCGCTGTCCGCCAGGAGCTTGTCCAGGGCCACGGCCTGCTCCTTGGCCGGATCGGCGGACGCGGAGGCCGAGTCGTCCGTGGCGGGCGCGGTCGCCGCCACTGTCGTGTTGTCGTCGCCGTCGCCGTCGTCGCCCCCGCCGCCGCTGAGCAGGGCGCCCGCGCCGATGCCGAGTACGGCGATGCCCACGCCGACCGCGGCGATCACGGGCACGCGGGAACGGGTGCGGCCACCACGGCCGTTGTCACCGTCCGCCGCGCCTCGGCGTGCGCCGCGACCTGCGGGACCCTCGGGCGCACCCGGGCCGCCGGGGGCACCGGGACGGTTCGGGGTACCGAAGCCGGCCGCGGCGCCCTGTCTCCCCCGCGGCTGGCCGACTCGGGGCAACTGCTGCGTGGAGCCTCCGGCGTCGGCCCGGAAGAGGTTGTCGAACTCGGCCGGCGGCTGCTGCCGGTCCTCGGGTACGCCCGGGCGCACCCCGTACTGCGCCGCGCCGACCGGAGAGCGGGTCGTGACCGACGGCAAGTACGTGACGGCGGCCGGGGTTT
>NZ_JAPWHT010000586.1:0-5481 GCF_027270795.1 Streptomyces sp. ActVer | reverse complement strand
GGCCACCCCCCAGGACGACGGCCATCCCCCTGCCAGCGAGCCGCAGGTGCAGCCCGCACCTTCCGCCGTTCCCGCCGAGGCATCGGCACGGGGCCGGACCGAGACGGCGCCCGAAGTGGCGGAGCCCTCCACCCAGCCGACCGTTGAGGTCACGCGGAGCGGCCTCGTGCCGGAGCCAGACGCTGGCCAGCTGGGCGTCGGCGCCCCGGAGGCGAGGATGGAATCCGCTGGGGAGCCAATGGAGACGCGGGTGCCGCGTGTGCTCCCGGCTCCCGAGCCCGCAGCACATGCGGTCCAGCCCACGCAGCCGACCGAGCCCGTTCCGCAGCACGGTCTGTCCGCGGCCCCTGGCGCAGCCTCGGCCGCCGAGGTGGCGCTTCGCCCGGTAGCTCCTCCGGCGGCAGGCGGCAACGGGTTTCCGGTGAGGACCGATGTTCCACAGGCTCACCAGGAACAGGACGTGCAATCGCAAGTAGCGGCCAGCGAAGGAACACCGTGGGCTCAGGGATCCGGCCGTCCCAAGGACATTCCTGAGGCCGCCGTCGTTCTCAACCAGCGCATCATCGCGCGCGAGAGCCTCGACTCGTCGGTCCCCGCTGCACTGAAGCTGAAGAGGCGGATCAAACGCTTCGCACTGGACAACGAACTCGATCACCTGCCGATCGGCGACATCGTCTCCGTCGCGTTGGACGAGTGGCTCACCGCTCGCGGCTTCTGAGCCGGACTGCAGTGCACGAGGGGCGGCCAACCCACGCCGAGGTGCGGCCGCCCCTCGTGCCGACTATTCCAATAGCCCAGTAGGCGGATAGCTATCCGCCTAGCCGGACCGACCGGAGCAGCTCTCGTGCCTGATCACTCCCCCTACGCCCGCCGACTGCGTGAAATCGCCGACGCCCTCGACGCCGAGTTCCAGCCAACCGACGACGCTCTTACGCCGCACCCGGACACCCTGAACGTCATCAAAGACCGGCACACCAAACGAGGGCAGCTCAACCACGCCGTCCCTGAAGTTCTTCAGTTCCAGCGCCGGATCCGCCGCTGCAACGCCGACACCGACATCCCTCACGGTGACATCGTCGCTCTCGCCCTTGACGCCTGGCTCCGTGCAAAGGGCTACCCACCGGACCTCCTAGGGCCCAGGCGGCCTGGCTGGTGAGGTGTACCGCGTTCCAACAGGAGCGGGACGAGGGCAACGACGACGACGTACCCGTGCCTCGTAAGACGCGGTCGATACCACGCCGCGCTTGGTCGGGTCGCCGTCCCCACCGACCACGACTGGCTTCCCGCGTAGCTCCGGGTGACGCAGTTGCTCGACGGCGGCGAGGAACTGGTCCATGTCCAGGTGCAGCACCCACTCGCTCACACCGGCAAGTTTTACCCCATCGGGAGGCGCTTCTTGGCTTCCTCGTAGAGGTCGGACGGTAGCGGGCCCTTTTCCGCGATGGCGATGTTGCCCGCCAGGTGGGCCGGGTTCGCGGTGCCGACGATCGTGGTAGACAGGCCGGGGTGGCTGAGCGTGAAGCGGAGGATGAACTCCTGCTTGTCGATGCCTGCCTGGTCGATGAGGTCCTCGATGCCCGACGTCTCCCAGTTGCGCTGGCCGACACCCGGCTGCTGGGCGAGCGGACCGACGGTCCAGTTCTTCTCCTGCGACGCCGCGCCGCGAGCGGCCCCGCCGCGGATGAGCGTGCCGGTGCCCTTGTCCGCCGCCTCGGTAATGAGGTTCTCGTGATCGCGTTGCACGGCCGAGTAAGGGATCTGAAAAGCGTCGAAGACGTTCATCGCAAGGTGGTCGGGCAGGTTGGGCAGGATGCCCGACATGCCGATGAAGCGGACCTTGCCCTCGGCCTGTAGTTCCTTGAGCATCTCGACGGTGCGGTTCTCTTCGAGCGTGGCCCGGCTCGGTGACATGTGCACCTGGACCAGGTCGAGGCGATCGGTCCGGAGCCGGCGCAGCGACTGCTCGACATCGGCGCGGACGTTCGCCTGGCTGTAGTCGTGCGGGTAGGGCGGCGGCGTGTCGGCGGGCGGCTCGATCGGGCAGCCACACTTGGAGGCGAGAAAGAACTCGTCCCTGCGGTGGGCGAGGTGCGTGCCGATGAGCTCTTCGCTGCGGCCGTAGTCGGGCGAGGTGTCGATCAGGTTGATGCCGCCGTCGAGGACCGCGTTGAGCAGCCGGCCGGCGTCCTCGTCGGTCAGTTCTGGCCCCCTGCGCAGCCCGCCCAGTTCCATAGCGCCGTAGCCGAGGATGGTCACGTCCGTGTCGGTGTGCCCGAGGGCACGTGTCATGATCGCCATGCCGATAGAGTGAAGCACCATTCACCTTTCGTCAAATGGTCCCGGAGGGCTCCATGACCTCACCCCGACCGCTGCGTGCCGACGCGGCCCGCAACCGCACCCGGATCATGACCGCGGCGCATGAGCAGATCACCGAGCACGGGCCCGAGGTGTCGATGGAGCAGATCGCCGCTGCCGCGGGCGTCGCGGTCGGCACCCTGTACAAGCACTTCCCGAACAAGAGCGACCTGGTCACAGCCGTGGTCGCCACCTCGTTCGAAACACTCGCCGACGACGCCGAAGAGTGCCTGCAACGCGAGAGCCAGGGTTCACCCGCCATGGCGGAGCTCACCGGCTTCCTCAGCCGCGTGATGGACACCGTCGCCCACAACCGCGCCGTCAAAGCAGCCGCGTACGCGCTCGGCGCCGACCACGCAGCCCACCCCGCCAAGCAGGAGGTGGAGACCCGCGTCACCCAGGCTCTCGGTCCACTCATCCGCACCGCACAAGCCCAGGGCGGTCTGCGCGCCGACTTCACCCTCGACGACCTGTACCTGATGCTCTCCACCCTCCCCGCCGACCAGCCACCCACCGCCCGCGCCCGATGGCTCGCCCTCCTGCTCACCGGGCTCACCGCCCGCTGACCGACCGTGGGGGTACGCCGCCGTCGCGGCCACCGCCGGGACGCCCTCTACGACCGCCCCGCCTGCCGACAGAAGGCGTACCGGGCCCGCCGACGGGCCGCCGAGCGGGTCCGCGAAGCCGTAGCGGCCCCGGGCCGGTGTGACGACTCGCGGAACCAGCTGCGGGGCTCTGGCCAGCACGGACGCCTAGGTCAAGATGGTGGCGACCACGACGCGCCGCCGTACGACCTCACTCGTCGTCGGCAGCGTCCTTGTCGCGCAGCGGGCGCATACCGCCGGGCAGCTTGAACGAGTACCGGCCCAGCATGTTGATGTGCCGTCGCACGAACGGCGAGAGGCGGGCGACGTCCTCGTCGCGGACGTCGAACCCGTCCGCCCGCAGTTGGTTCACCGCGGCGTCCATGTACCTCGTGTTGAAGAGGACGACGGCGTTGAGGACCAGGCCGAGCGCGCCGAGCTGGTCCTCCACACCGTCCTGGCAGCGCTGGTAGAGCTGCCCCGAGCAGCCGTGGAAGATCTTCCGGGCGAGTGCGTGGCGGCCCTCCTGGAGGTTGGCCTGCGCCTTGATCTGGCGGCGGTAGCCGGGCTCGTCGGCCAGCCGCAGGATGTGCAGGGACTTGGCGATCCGCCCGTAGTGCGCGATCGCGTCCCCCAGCGGGGTCGGCCGCCCGTCCCTCGACAGCATCCGGATCACGTCGTACGCGCGCACCACCCCGGTGTCAATCCCCTCGAACTGTGGAGATCTTCTTTTCTTTGCGGCCAGCTCCAAGGCGGAGTTGGCCTGGTGGTCGTGCTCGTAGTCGATCGGCTCTGATATCCACACACGCTGTGTAGCCGACGGCCGTTGTAGAAGCCGGTGATCCAGGTCGCGATCCGCAGCCGCGCCTCGGTGCGGGTGGCGCTTGCGACCAGCGCGCCTACGGCCGCTCAACGTGGATCAGCGGGCGTAGCCGCCGTCGGCCATGATGGTCTGGCCAGTCACGAAGGCAGCGTCGTCGCTGGTGAGGAAGGCAATGGTGCCGGTCAAGTCTTCCGGCAGCCCGTTGCGCTTGATGGCCTGGGACTGTGCGGCCGCCGTGAGGGCTTCCTGCGGGTGGGCATTCAGGACGCCGGGTGTGATGGTCAGGGTCGCGCCGACCGCGTTGACGGTGATGCCGAACGGGGCGAGGTCGTTGGCCAGTCCGCGGCTGAAGCCGATGTTGCCCATCTTGCTCGCCATGTAGTGGGACATGCCGGGCGCGTTGGTGACGATTGAGTTGGAGGTCACGTTGACGATGCGGCCCCAGCCGCTCTTCTTCATGGTCGGCAGCAGGGCCTTGACCATGAGGAACTGCGAGTCGAGGTTGACCGCGATGACGCGCCGCCAGGTGTCGTAGTCCAGCTCCTCGATGTCGAGGAAGGGGCAAATGCCGGCGTTGTTGACCAGGATGTCCGCCCGCCCGAACCGGTCGGCGACCTCCTTGCCCACGGCCGCGGTCTGGTCGGGATTGGACACGTCGCCTGTGAGACCCAGCACCGGGTGTCCTTTGTCGGCGAGCAAGGCGACGGTTTCCTCGGGGCTGTTGAGGTCGACCGCGACGACGCTCGCGCCGCGTGCGGCGAGGTCGACGGCGATGGCCTGGCCGATGCCGCGTCCGGCGCCGGTGACAACGGCCACGCGGTCCGTGTGTGTCTGGGGAACTGCTGTCAGAAACTCCTTTGTTGCGAACTTCCGGTCCCGCGCCTCGTGGCACGGTGCCCGGGACTTCTTTTCCGGCCCCCGCCCGGGTGAGCGTCACGCCGCGCGGCCGGCCTTGAGGGTCCTGGCGACGTTGGCGATCCGCTTGCCCTGGTAGGCGCCAGAGACGCGGGCCGTGCTGTCGACGGGGATCTCTCCCTGGGCACCGGTCACGTGCGAGGTTCCGTAGGGGTTGCCGTCGGTGAACTTGACGGGGTTGGTGAAGCCGGGGGGCTTTCCCCGGGCCGGGCGATGTGCAACCGGCGCTTCACAAGTGCTACCGGCCCGGCCGCTCGGGCTCCACCCGGAAGCAGACCAAGCGGGTCTTCGCGGCGGCCGTGCGCAGCTCGTCGTCGGTGGGTTGCCGGTCGCCTGGGAGGCCGAGCATCAGTCCCTTGGCGGCCTTGGGTCCTTTGCGTCGGCCGAACTCACCCAGCAGGGCGGCGACTTTCTCAGGGTCCTCGACGACCATGGGGACGGCGGCGTGGTCCTGGCCCCGGATGCGCAGCCGGACGGTGGCCCCTTGGCGCATGCTGGGGATCCAGCTGAGCTGGGAGGACATGGCGAGTACCGTGCCGGGATCCCAGTCGAAGTAGCCGATGGGGACCGTGAATTCGCGACCCGTTTTGTGCCCGTTGTAGGTGAGCAGCATCAGGCGTCCGCTCAGCGGCTTGTGGAAGCGGGAGGCGAGCAGCGGCCGTACGACCTTGTTGGCGGCTCGGAAGATCTTCACCATGGGTGGCGTGGCCGTGTTCGCCGCGGGTGTGCCGGAGGTGTTCACCGGGTGCCGCCGGGGGCGGTGTGGACGATCTCGGCCTGGTCGCGTTTGGTGTACGCGTCCCA
>NZ_JAPWHT010000585.1:0-5493 GCF_027270795.1 Streptomyces sp. ActVer | reverse complement strand
GGTCAGGCCGCGCGCGACGACGCCGGCCGGCGCTTCCGCTGGCTGATCGCGCCCCGCTCCACGGTCGTCCAGCCGGGGCCCGTGCACACCGGTCTCACGGCGGATCCCGCCGCCGAGGCGCTGCGGCTGCTCGACCTGCTGGTCAGGTAATGGCTCACACCGGCCGAGCAGGCCGTTGACACTGGGTGCCAAGGCTTCTAGCGTCACGTCTGCCGAAGGTACTAAGCGGTCGCTCACCAGAGGGGCGTACCGTGAGAGCCGCAGGTTTGGTCTTTCAAGGGCTTCCCAAGGGCGAGGAGAACCAGCAATGTCCACCTCAGAGCAGCGCGTCGCCGTAGTCACCGGTGCCGCGCGCGGCATCGGCGCCGCGACCGCCGTACGACTGGCCGCCGAGGGCCGTGCCGTCGCGGTGATCGACCTCGACGAGGCCGCGTGCAAGGACACCGTGGAGAAGATCACCGCCGCCGGCGGCAGGGCGATCGCGGTGGGCGCCGACGTCTCCGACGAGGCGCAGGTCGAGGCCGCCGTGGCGCGCGTCGCCGAGGAGCTCGGGGCGCCGACCATCCTGGTGAACAACGCGGGCGTGCTCCGTGACAACCTGCTGTTCAAGATGAGCGCGACCGACTGGGACACGGTCATGAACGTGCACCTGCGCGGTTCCTTCCTGATGACGCGGGCCGTCCAGAAGTACATGGTGGACGCCAAGTTCGGCCGCGTCGTCAACCTCTCCTCGTCCTCTGCGCTCGGCAACCGCGGCCAGGTCAACTACTCCGCCGCCAAGGCCGGTCTGCAGGGCTTCACCAAGACCCTCGCGTTCGAGCTCGGCAAGTTCGGTGTCACCGCGAACGCCGTCGCGCCCGGCTTCATCGTCACCGACATGACCGCCGCCACCGCCGAGCGGGTCGGCATGGGCTTCGAGGAGTTCCAGGCCGCGGCCGCCACCCAGATCCCGGTCCAGCGCGTCGGCAACCCGGACGACATCGCCAACGCGATCGCCTTCTTCACGGGCGACGCGGCCGGCTTCGTCTCCGGCCAGGTGCTGTACGTGGCCGGCGGACCGCTCAACTAGGGCCGGGGGACAGGGACATGACCACTGTGGAACTCTCGGGCAAGGTGGCCCTCATCACCGGCGCCAGCCGCGGCATCGGCTACGGCGTCGCCGAGGCGCTGCTCGCCCGCGGCGACCGGGTGTGCATCACCGGCCGCAACGAGGACGCGCTCAAGGAGGCCGTCGAGCAGCTCGGCGCCGACCGCGTGATCGGCGTCGCGGGCAAGGCCCACGACGAGGCCCACCAGGCCATCGCCGTCGAGCGCACCATGGAGGCGTTCGGCCGCATCGACTTCCTGATCAACAACGCCGGTACGAACCCGGTGTTCGGGCCGATCGCCGACCTCGACCTCAACGTGGCACGCAAGGTGTTCGAGACCAACGTCGTCTCCGCGCTCGGCTTCGCCCAGCGGACCTGGAAGGCGTGGCAGAGCGAGAACGGCGGCGCGATCGTCAACATCTCCTCGCTCGCGGGCGTCCAGGCCTCGCCGTTCATCGGGGCGTACGGCATCAGCAAGGCCGCGATGATCAACCTGACGCTTCAGCTGGCGCACGAGTTCGCGCCCAAGGTGCGGGTCAACTCCATCGCGCCCGCCGTCGTCAAGACGCAGTTCGCCAAGGCCCTGTACGAGGGCCGCGAGGAGGAGGCGGCCGCGGGCTACCCCCTCGGCCGGCTCGGCGTACCGTCGGACATCGGCGGCACCGCCGCGTTCCTGACCTCGGAACAGTCGGACTGGATCACCGGGCAGACGCTGGTGGTCGACGGCGGGAAGTTCCTCAACGCCGGAGTCTGACAACGGATCTCGATCGTGGACGCCCGGGCGGCTTGGCCGAAAAACGCCCGGGCGTCCACCTGTCCAGGGTGCTACCAGGAAAGAGACCGTTCCGACACTTTCCGCGATACTTGCTGATCAAGGGCCCTGCCAGTGTGAAGGCCCAACCGGCCGGGCGCTGCGGTATCGTGCGCCCACCCTTGTGGTATGGCCGATCGAGGAGCGTGCGCGTGTTCAAGCGGGACAGATACCTGCGTCAGATGGGGGTGATCACGTCCATATCCCTGGTCGCCGGATGCGGCGTATTCTCCTCAAACTCCTCCGACGAGGGGAAGTCGATCCTCGTGGGGACGACCAGTGAGCCCAGCACACTGGACCCGGCGGCCTCCTGGGACAACTCCTGGGAGCTGTTCCGCAACGTCCACCAGACCCTCCTGAACTTCCCCGCCGGCGCGTCCGAGCCCGAACCCGACGCCGCCGAGAGCTGCCGGTTCACCGACGGCGCGAGCACCGTGTACAGCTGCAAGCTGCGCGACGGGTTGAAGTTCTCCAACGGCAACACGCTGGACGCGAAAGCCGTCAAGTACTCCATCGACCGGATCAAGAAGATCAACGTCAACGGCGGCCCCGCCGGTCTGCTGAACAGCCTCTCCCGGGTCGAGACGAAGGGCGACCAGGAGGTCGTCTTCCGTCTGAACCAGCCCGATGCGACGTTCCCCTTCGTGCTCTCCACGCCCGCCATGTCGATCGTGGACCCCGAGGAGTACCCCGCGAACGCGCTCCGCAAGGACGGCAAGGTCACCGGCTCGGGGCCGTACAACCTGGAGTCCTACGAAGAGGGCAAGCAGGCCGAGCTCGTCAAGAACGGCAGCTACAAGGGCATCGCGGACCGGAAGAACAGCGCCGTCACCATCCGCTACTTCCGGGAGTCGGCCGCGATGGCCGACGCCCTCAGGGACAAGCAGATCGACGTCGTCTACCGCGGTCTGCGCGCCTCGGACATCGTGGACATCCAGGACAACAGTGGGGACGATGGTCTCCAGCTCGTCGAGAACCCCACCACCGAGATCAGCTACCTGGTGTTCAACCCCAAGGACCCGTGGGCCAAGAAGGTCTCGGTCCGCAAGGCCATCGCCCAGATCGTCGACCGGCCCGCGCTCGCCCACAACATCTACAAGGACACCGTCGAGCCGCTGTACTCGATGATCCCCAAGGGCCTGGTCGGACACACCACGGGCTTCTTCGACGACTTCGGGAACCCCAGCTCCGCCAAGGCCAAGCAGATCCTGGCGGAGGACGGCATCACCGAGCCCGTCCCGCTCACCCTCTGGTACACGACCGACCGCTACGGCTCGCAGACCAAGCCGGCCTTCGAGGAGCTGAAGCGGCAGCTGGAGGCCTCCGACCTGTTCAAGGTCACGCTCAAGAGCCGCCCCTGGAAGACGTACGTCGGGGGTTACCAGAAGGGCGAGTACCCGGTCTTCGGGCGCGGCTGGTTCCCCGACTTCCCGGACGCCGACAACTTCATCGCCCCCTTCGTGGGCGAGCAGAACGCGCTCGGCACGCCGTACGACACCCCTGAGATCACCGACAAGCTGATACCCGATTCGCGCCGGGAGAGCGACCGCGGCGCCGTGGCCCCGGAGTTCGAGAAGGCCCAGCAGATCCTCCTCGACGACGCCCGTCTGCTGCCGCTGTGGCAGGGCAAGCAGCACGTCGCAGCGAACGAGGAGATCGGCGGCGCCGAGAACGCCATCGACCCGGCGACGATGATGGCGATGTGGGAGCTGTACTGGAAGACCAGCTGGTAGCGCGGGCACTTGGGCACTCGGGCCCGATTGTCAGTGGGCGCCTGTAGGTTCTGTGCTCTGACGGTGGCCGCGCCTCGCGCGGCCACCCATGGCCGCGTGCTCCGCGGCCGTGAAGTGAGCGCACACCGGAGGAAGTTGACGTGACCGACACCGCCATGCTGCCCGAGTCCTGGCGCGGCGTCCTGGGCGAAGAACTCCAGAAGCCCTACTTCAAGGAGCTCACCGAGTTCGTCGAGGAGGAGCGCGAGAAGGGTCCCGTCCACCCGCCGCGCGAGGAGGTCTTCGCCGCACTGGACGCGACGCCGTACGAGAGCGTGAAGGTGCTCGTCCTCGGCCAGGACCCGTACCACGGCGAGGGCCAGGGCCACGGCCTGTGCTTCTCGGTCCGTCCGGGTGTGAAGACCCCGCCCTCGCTGCGCAACATCTACAAGGAGATGCAGGCGGAGCTGGGCACGCCGATCCCGGACAACGGCTATCTGATGCCGTGGGCCGAGCAGGGCGTCCTGCTGCTCAACGCGGTGCTGACGGTCCGCTCCGGCGAGGCCAACTCGCACAAGGGGAAGGGCTGGGAGAAGTTCACGGACGCGGTGATCCGGGCCGTGGCCGACCGGCCCGACCCGGCCGTCTTCGTCCTGTGGGGCAACTACGCGCAGAAGAAGCTCCCGCTCATCGACGAGGAGCGGCACATCGTGGTGAAGGGCGCGCACCCCTCGCCGCTGTCCGCGAAGAAGTTCTTCGGCTCGCACCCGTTCACGCAGATCAACGAGGCCGTCGCCAAGCAGGGCCACGACCCGATCGACTGGCGGATCCCCGACCTGGGGTGATCCCCGACCTGGGGTGACGTCACACGTCACCACGTCGCCACGACGCGTGCCACGACCCGCCGTCACGAGGTTCGGCGGGTCGGTGGGCCGTTCGTCACCGTCCTGGCCCAGTGGCGCGCGGGGCCCCCGGGGCTGCCTGAGCTCGTTTGTCAGTCTCTGCCGTTAGCGTCGGGAGAGGTGACGGAACGACCGGCGCGGGCGCTGCGGCCGGCGGACGAGCGTGGAGGACGATCCGGTGGCGGAGCAACAGGAGCAGGCGGCGGCGGACGCGATGATGACCAGGATCGGGCAGGTCGCCATGCTCCTCCACGGCGGTGACCGCGAGGAGGCCCGGGGCCGCTTCCTGGATCTGTGGGACGAGATCGGCGAGGACGGCGACGCGCTGCACCGCTGCACGCTCGCGCACTACATGGCCGACGCACAGGACGATCCCTCGGACGAACTCGCCTGGGACCTGCGGGCCTTGTCGGCGGCGGACACACTGACGGACACGCGGATCACGGAGCACCCGCAGTCGCTCGCGGTGCGGGCCTTCTATCCCTCCCTCCATCTGAGCCTCGCCGTCGACTACGCGAACCTCGGCCGCTCCGAGGCCGCCCGCAGCCATCTGCGCCGGGCCCGCGACACCGTGGGCGTCCTCGGCGACGACGCGTACGGGGACGGTGTCCGGGCGGGCATCGGCCGCCTGGAGCTGAGGCTCGACGAGGAGGGGCCGTCTGGCGGGGCACCGGAAGCGGCGCCGGGGCAGGGGAGAGGACCGGGAGGCGAGACGCTCGGGCCGCCGCGGCAGCGGCCCTAGACGGCGTCGCGTGGTCGCCTGGGCCTGTACGTCGCTGTTACGTCGCCGTCGGCGGATCGGCGCCCCGGTCGGTCAACGTCCGTACACGTCCTTGCAGATGGTCGCCTGCGGGCTGTCCGGGTTCCAGCCGCCGTACTGCCTGCCCAAGCCGCACACATCCGTGCCCACCGGAGCCGTCGCCCCGGGCTGACGGGGAACCGCGGGGCGCTCCGGCCGCCGGGGCTCCTGGTGCCGCGGC
>NZ_JAPWHT010000584.1:0-5506 GCF_027270795.1 Streptomyces sp. ActVer | reverse complement strand
AGGCGCAGGCGGAGGCGCGGGCGCGGTTCGAGCGCGACTGGCAGGCCGCGCAGGCGGCGGAGGGGCAGCGACTACAGCAACTGGCCGCCTATCAACGGCAGTACGAGCAGTGGGCCGACGCCCGGTTGGGTGAAATCCGTCGGCACAACGCCGGTGTCGCCGAGATGGCCGCCGGGCTCCGCGAAGGTGACCCCGAGGCCGTGGTGGAGTACTTCTCCGCGGCCCTGTACGCCTCCTCGGCGTGGCCCGAGGACCTGCCGCGCCAGGTGACGGCCGCGTACGACTCACCCGCGCGACAGCTGGTGCTCAACTGGGAGCTGCCCGGGTACGACGTCGTACCCGAGGTGAAGCTCGTGCGGTACATGCCCGGCGCCGATCAGGAGAAAGAGGCGCCCCGGCCGGCTTCCCAGCGCCGCGCGCTCTACCGGGACGTGCTCGCGCAGTGCGTGCTCCTCGTCCTGCACGATCTCTTCGCGGCGGACGAGTTCGGGGCGCTGGAGTCGGTGGCGCTCAACGGCTTCGTCGACGACCACGACCCGGCGACGGGCAGACAGGCGCGGATCTTCCTGGCCACGGTCATGGCGTCCCGCTCCGTCTTCACCGGGCTCCGTCTGGAACAGGTCAGCGCCGTCGACTGCCTGGTGGACGGGCTACGGGGACAGCTGTCGGCACGGCCCGACCAACGTGCGGTCGTACGGCCCGGCCGGCGGCCCGAGGACGTCGGCAACGGCGTCGTCACCCACGGGGGTGACGAGGAGCCGGATCTGTACGAGATGGACCCGGTCGCCTTCGAGTCGCTGGTCGCTGAACTGTTCCGGGCCATGGGCATGCAGGCCGTGACGACCCAGCGGTCGAACGACGGCGGTGTGGACGTCGACGCTCTGGACCCGACGCCGATCCGGGGCGGCAAGATCGTCGTGCAGGTGAAGCGCTATCGCAACACCGTGCCGCCGACCGCCGTCCGCGACCTGTTCGGCACGGTCCAGGACGCGGGCGCCAACAAGGGTGTACTCGTCACGACGTCCGGCTTCGGCCCCGGTTCGCACACCTTCGCCAACGGCAAGCCCCTGGAACTCGTCGCGGGCAACGAACTCGTCGACCTCCTGCACCGGCACGGGCTGCGCGGCCGCCTCGGGAACTCCGGCGGCCCGATTCCCGCCCAGCGCACACCGGAAGGACGTACACCGGAAGGACGTACACCGGAAGGACGTACACCGGAAGGACGTACACCGGAGGGACGGACACCGGGCGCCGACGAGGGCGGGACGGGCGACCACAACAGGCTGGGCATGTTCTGGACCGGCCAGGTCGCCCTGGACGTCTGCGCGCTCGTCTGCCACGGCAACCGGGTGCTGAGCGACGAGCACTTCGTCTTCTTCAACAACCCACGGACACCGGACGGTACGGTCCGCGCGCTCGCCGCCGCCGCACCGGACAAGGCGGCGATCGGGGTGTCCTTCGACGCGTTGCCCGACCAGGCCGACCGGCTCGTCCTCGTCGCCGCCGTCGACCCCGAGATCAACCCCGATGCGGACCTCTCCGGCTTCACCGAGGCGGGCATCCGGCTGTCGGACGCCTCGGGAACCGAGCTGGGCCGTCTCGACGTGTCCGACGGCCGCGCCTACGAGACCGCGCTGGTCCTGGGCTCCTTCCGCCGCCGGGCCGGCGGCGACTGGGACTTCGTGCTCGGCGGCAAGGGCTACCGGGGCGGTCTGGAGGAACTCATCCGGGAGTACGGAATCGACGTGGACTAGCGTCCTCGCCGCGGCGGGCGAAGGCGCCGGTACACGGCCGGTCCATGGTGGAAAAGCCGTGGCCGGGCCTCGCCCGGGCCCGCCACAATGAGGCGATGCCGCAGCTCATCAGCCCCGACCCCCGGTTCCGGGTCCCCTTCCTCGACGCCGTGCGCGAAAACGTGGCCGAGGGTGAGTACTTCGGCGACACCCTCAAGCGGGAGCTCGCCGTGTACGGCGACAACTGGCAGGAGCCGGACGGCTTCGCGCACTATGTCGCGGCGGTCCGTGAGGAGGAGCTGGAGGAGGGGCGGCGGCCCGAGGGCTTCGTACCGAGCAGCTGGTTCTGGTACGTGGACGGGGACGACTATCTGGGCCGGATCCAGATACGGCACCGGTTCACCCCGCATCTGCGCGACTTCGGCGGCCACATCGGCTACGGCGTGCGGCCGACGGCGCGCAGAAAGGGGTACGCCACGGCCATGCTCCGGGACGTCCTGCCGCACGCGCGTGACCTCGGACTCGACCGGGTCCTCGTCACCTGCGACACCACCAACATCGGCTCCCGCAAGGTGATCGAGGCCAATGGTGGAGACTTCGAGGATGAACGCGGCGGAATGCTGCGGTTCTGGATCCGTACGGGCCATTGATGCGTCCTCGTTGATATGGACCTGGAGAAGTCGCCGCAGCCCGCGCCGCGTGAGTCGTCTGTGCCGCGTGGGACGCCTGCGCAGCCCGAGTTGCCTGTGACACCCGCGGCATCCGGTGCGTACGGGGTGCCCGCGCGGCGGCAGGACGCCGCTCCCGAGGGCTGCCTCGCCGTCGCGATCCGTATTCCGGTGCGGATCGTGGTGCTGGTACTGGTCCTGCCGGTACGGATGGTGTGGGACGCGTTGGTCGTCGGTGGGCGTGTCCTCAAGGACACGCTGTTCCGGCCTCTGGGGCGGGCGTTCATGTGGGTGTTCGCGCCCGTGGGGCGGGCCTTCGTGTGGCTGGTCGAGGGGATCGCGACCGTCGTCGCGTGGGTGCTGACCGGCCTCGGGTACGCCCTGGCGTGGCTGGGCAAGCTGCTGTTCGTGTGGCCGTGGGTGGGGCTGTGGCGGTACGTGGCCGTGCCGCTGGGGCGCGCCCTGGCCTGGCTCGGGAACGTGCTGCTCGTCGTGCCCGCCGTATGGCTGTACGAGCGGGTGCTGACGCCCGTCGGACACGGAGTGGTGTGGGCGCTGCGGGGGATCGGGGCCGGGTGCGCCTGGCTGTGGCGGGTGTCGGTCGTCGCTCCCGCCGGATGGCTGTACCGGGCCCTGCTCGCGCCGACAGGGCGGGGTTTCGCCTGGGCAGCGCTGGGGTTGTGGGGCGCCATCACGTGGGTCGGCCGCAGTGTGTGGGCGGGCGTGACATGGGCTTCCCGGGGCCTCTGGGCCGGCGTCGTATGGGTCGCGAGTGGTCTGTGGGCCGGCATGACATGGATCGGCAGGGGTCTGTGGGCCGCCATGACATGGACGGGGCGTGGGATCTGGGCGGGGGTGACCTGGCTCGGAATGGTCGTCGGGACGCTCCTGCGGTGGATCTTCGTCGTGCCCGCCGTCGCGTTGTGGCGCTGGGTGCTCGCACCCGTCGGGCGGGGCATCGCCGTCGTCGCCCGGGAGATCGGCGAAGCCCTGGGGCACGCGTGGCGCGTCGCCGGGTACATCTCCCTCGCCGTCGGACGCTTCCTCGGGCGACTCTTCCGGTGGATCTTCGTGGAGCCGGTGCGATGGGCGTACAAGAGCGTGCTCACCCCTGTCGGACACCTCGTACGGGACGCCGTCTGGCGGCCTGCCGCGGAGGCCGCCCGGAGTGTGGGCCGTACCACCCGGCAGGCCCTGGCGAGCGCCCGTGAGACGGCGCGGCAGACCCGGGCGGACATCCGGCGCATGCTGTTCGGGGCGCCGCGCGAACCCGAGCCGGTCGCCCTGGCCGAGCCCCGGAGCGAGCCCGGGCCGGTGCGCTTCGCCAAGCCCGCCGACGGCCCGCAGTCCGGGCCGGACCGCTCCCGGGGGGAACCTGTGGGCGCCGAGGCACGTACTCTAGGTAGCAGTACGACCGCTCTCACGAAGGACTGAACGACACTGGGCAAGCGACAGCCCGAAGGCCCGCCGCCCGCACCCGCGGTGCAGCGCATTCGACTGCGCTACACCAAGCGCGGCCGCCTCCGGTTCACCAGCCACCGCGACTTCCAGCGTGCCTTCGAGCGTGCGCTGCGCCGCGCCGAGGTGCCCATGGCGTACTCGGCGGGGTTCACCCCACACCCGAAGGTGTCGTACGCCAATGCCGCACCCACCGGCACGGGCAGTGAGGCCGAGTACCTGGAGATCGCGCTCACCGACGCGCGCGACCCCGAGAAGCTGCGTCTGCTCCTCGACGAGTCGATGCCTGTCGGGCTCGACATCATCGACGCCGTGGAGGCCCGTACGTCGGGTCTCGCCGACCGGCTCACCGCGTCCGTATGGGAGCTGCGCCTCGTGGGCGTGACACCGGAGGACGCGGAGCGCGCGGTCGACGCCTTCACGTCGGCCGAGACCGTCGAGGTCCAGCGCAAGATGAAGAACGGCATGCGCACCTTCGACGCCCGCGGCGCAGTCGTGAGCCTGGAGGCGCGCACAGCACAACCCGAGGCACAGAAGTCACAGTCTGAGACGCACAGTCCACAGCCTGATAGGCCGACCGACCAGCCCTGTGCGATACTGCGGCTGGTTGTTCGGCACGTGACGCCTGCCGTTCGACCTGACGACGTCCTGTCCGGTCTCCGAGCTGTGGCCGACCTGGCGCCGCCGGTCCCCGCAGGGGTGACCAGGCTGGCGCAGGGGCTTTTCGATGAAGAGACCGGCACGGTGACCGACCCGCTCGCGCCCGACCGCGAGGCAGTGGCTGCCGCCTCAGATGCTTTTCCTGGGGACGCGACCGCTGCCGCCGCGAAGGCGTCGGCGTAAGGAAGGTCCCGCGTAAGGACGTACGTCGAAGCGCCGCCCTCGTATCCGGGAGCCACCTGGTTCGGGCAGCGCACCGACCAGAAGACTTTCGCCAGGCCGTACGCACACATGGCGTACGGAACCGGCGAGACAGGACACAGAGAGCTCCCGTGCGGCGCCCGCGCCCCGGACGGCGGCACCGCGCATCGCGCGAGCCGCGGACGTCACCGGATCCGCGGCGCCCGGGAGCCTGACGGGAGATCCACCCGCATGCTCGAACCGACCGAACCCGCTGAGCCCTCCACGGGCTCCGAGAACAGCACCCCCAGCGACACCCTGCCGCCGCGCAGGCGTCGTCGCGCCGCGTCCCGCCCCGCGGGACCGCCCGCCGGGAACACCGAGGGCGAGAGCGTGGCCGAGACCACCGCGCCGGCCATACCGGCCGTGAGCTCCACCGATCTCGCGACGGAGGAGCCGGAGGAGACCGAAGAGGCGGCTGCGGCCGCTGAAGCGGTGACCGCCGAGAAGGCCGCCACTGAGACGTCCGTCACCGACGCGCCCGCGGCTGAGGCCGCCGCACCTGCCGTACAGGCGGAGCCCGCGGCCGAGGAGGCCGCCCCGGCGCCGCGTACGCGCCGTCGGGCCACGCGCCGTGCCACCGCACCCGCCGGTGCGCCGACGGAGAACAGCACCGAGGCCGTCGTGACCACGACCACCGCCCCGGCCGCCGCCGAAGCCGAAGAGGCGCCGGCCGTCGAGGCCGAGGACGCCGCTCCCAAGGGCCGTACCCGCCGCCGGGCCACCCGTCGGGCCACCGCACCGACC
>NZ_JAPWHT010000583.1:0-5517 GCF_027270795.1 Streptomyces sp. ActVer | reverse complement strand
CGGAAAATCGCTTCTTTTCGCCGAACTCCGCAGGTCAGCGGGGGTTGCTAGCACTCCTTGGTGAGCTCTTGCGGCGGCCCGGGTGAATCCGGGCCCGCCTTCTCAACCCCTCCGGCCGCCTGAGCCGCCGGGACCGGGGCCGCGAGCAGCAGCAGCGCCGCCACGACGCCGACCAGCCGGGACCGTCTTGGATACGTACTCCTGGCATCCGTACGCACGGGCACCTCCCAATCATCGGAGGTGTGATGATTGGGCTGGCTTCAGGGCCTGTCAATGGGGTCTGAAGTCAGCCAAGTTGACCCAGTGGTCGGATGACCTGCCACTCCGCGCGAACGGCAGGACAACCTCGGCGCGAAAAGTCCAAGAGGACCGGAGCGAATGTCCAAGCGCGGTGGCTCTCGACGGGATACCCCGCGCCGGGGCACAGTGCTCCTCGTAACTCGCTCGTACTCACCGGTAATCACACGCCCCCGAGGAGCCATCGTGACCAGCTGGGCCGGCCGGACCGCCGCCGAGATCGCCGCCGCCGTACGCGAGAAGCGGGTCACGCCGCGCGAGGTGGTGGCCGAGCACCTCGCCCGGATCGAGCTGCTCGACGCCCGCGTGGGCGCCTTCCGCACGCTGCGCGCGACGGCGGCGCTCGCCGAGGCGGACGAGGTGGCGGCCCGCGCCGACCTGGCCGAACTGCCCCTCGCGGGCGTGCCGGTGGCGGTCAAGGACAATCTGGCGGTACGCGGCGAGTCCACCCGCAACGGCACCGCCGCGAGCCCGGACACTCCGGCCGACGAGGACCATGTCACCGTGGCGCGGCTGCGCGCGGCGGGCGCGGTCGTGGTGGGGCTGACGAACTGCCCGGAACTCTGCGTCTTCGGCACCACGGAGGGCGTGCACGGCACGGCCCGCAATCCGTGGGACACCACGCGCACGGCGGGCGGCTCGTCCGGCGGCAGCGCGGCCGCGGTCGCCGCCGGCATGGTGCCCATCGCGCTCGGCAACGACGGCATGGGGTCGCTGCGCATACCCGCCGCCAACTGCGGGCTGGTCGGACTGAAGCCGGGTCACGGTGTCGTCCCGGCAGGCATCGGCCACGGTGACTGGTTCGGGATGTCCGAGAACGGGCCGCTGGCGACGACGGTCGAGGACGCGCGGCTGATGTTCTCGGTCCTGGCCGGGACGGAGGCCGCGACGGAGACCGCGACGGGGACTGCGGCGGTGGCCGCGACCGACGCCGTACGGGCCGGGGAGCCCGTCACCCGGACGGTCGCCGTCTCCGTGCGGAGTCCCCTGATGGGGGTTACCGTCAGCCGGCCCTACGCCGACGCGGCCCGTGCGGCGGGCGAGTTGCTGGCGGGTGCCGGGCATCGGGTCCGGCGGGCGGATCCGCCGTATCCCGTGTGGCTGGGGACGACCTCGCTCGCGCACTGGACCGCGGGGACGGCGGTGGACGCGGAGGGGCTCGATCCGCGGCGGCTGGCCCGGCGGACTCGGGTGCACGCTGCCCTGGGGCGGCGTTTTGTGGGATCGGTACGGGGTGGGGTGCGGCGGGAGCAGTTGCGGGAGCGCTTCGAGCCGTTCTTCGCGGAGCACGAGGTGCTGCTCACGCCCGCGCTTGCTCGGCGGGGGCCCGCCGCTGCGGAGTGGCATCGGCGGGGGTGGCTGCGGAATGTGTTGGTCAACACGAACTATTCGCCGTTGACGCCGCCGTGGAATCTGACGGGGTGGCCGGCCATGGCTGTGCCCTTTGGGACCCTGGCGTCGGGGGTGCCGTGTGCTGTCCAGCTGGTGGGGCGGCCCGGTAGTGAGGCTGTGTTGTTGGAGTTGGCGGGGCAGTTGGAGGAGCTGCGGCCTTGGACGCGGACGGCTCCGCTGGGGGGTGCAGGGGAAGGGTTGTAGGTCGGCTGCGGGTCGGCTGTGGCTGGTCGCGCAGTTCCCCGCGCCCCTAAAAGATGGCGGTTGCCCGTGCCCGGCATGGGAAAGGTGCGGGCCGCGATCCTCAAAGACGGCCGTTGCCCACGGCCCGCATGAGAAAGTGCGGCCCGCGGTGCTGAAAAGACGGCGGCAGTCCATGGCCTGATCGGTCGGAGGGACCCGCGGCCTTGAAGGACGGCAGACGCACCCGCCGGGTCGGGGAAACCCGCGGCCCCGAAATCGCGCCCCCTGACCGCTCAGAGGGCCCGGTGCATCACGTGCAAGCCCACTCTGCCCTTGGTCGGGTGGGCGTAGGCGTCCGGGATCGTGCCCACGATGGTGAAGCCCAGGGAGAGCCAGAGGTTGACGGCGGGGTTGGTTTCGACGACGGCGTTGAAGACCATCGCCCGGTAGCCGTCGGCCTTGGCCGTTTCGAGGACGTGGTTGGCCAGCGCCCGGCCGATGCCCCGGCCCGAGTGGGCGGGGTCGACCATGAAGCCGGCGTTGGCGATGTGGGAGGCGGGGCCGCCGTAGTTGGGGGTGACGTAGGCGGAGCCGACCACCGCTCCGGTGGCGTCCTCGGCGACGTACACGCGCTTGCCCGGGGCCATCCACAGGGCGTGGGCGTCCTCTTCGGACGTGTCCGGGTCCCAGGCGTAGGTCTCGGCGGCGGCGACGATGCGGTGCCAGAAAGGCCAGATCCGCGGCCAGTCACTGGCCGCGGCTTCTCTGATCAGCATGGACGTGAGTCTGGCACGCCCATGCCGATCAGCGATCGTGCGGGTCCTGCAGTTCCTGCCGTGGACCTGGGCGGTCAGTCCACGCTGGGCAGGATGTGGGGCTCGGCGAGATCGTCCTCGTAGCCCGCCAGGCGGATGGGTGCGGACCTGGCCCAGACGTCCAGACTGCCGAGCTTCTCCGCCCGGCCTGCGTGCTCCGTACGTTCCTTGGGGCCCTGATCGAGATTCGTCTTCTCCGGTGTCACCGCGCACTCCTTATGTGTCGGGTCACCCTCGGGGCGTGCACGACCAATCTGCTACCGGTCGCCTGACGCCCGCTCGGGTCTGAGTAGAGGCCGTTCCGACGCGGTGGCGCCTGTCAACTCGATTGAGAGCAGGCCGTGGTGGCTGGCTTGTCCCGGGACGGACCGTGGGTGTGGGTGGGACCCAAATAAGCTGTCCGTCCCGTACAGGGTAACCAAATGAGCGGGCGTCCGCTCGATGGGGCTGAAAACAAGGTGTAACCGTCTGAAGTCTTTCAGGGTCCGTTCAGGCCCGCGTTGGGCGTGTTTCACTCGGTTGTCCACAGGCTCGGATCCACTCGACCGGCCCTGTGCCAACATGATCAACGCCCCATTGTCCACGCGAAGGAGCCCGACATGGCCGCCCAGCAGGTACGCGGTGTCATCGCCCCCGGTAAGAACGAACCGGCGGAGATCCGGACGATTCTCATCCCTGACCCGGGTCCCGGCGAGGCCGTCGTGAAGGTGCAGGCCTGCGGGGTCTGTCACACCGACCTGCACTACAAGCAGGGCGGCATCAGCGACGACTACCCCTTCCTTCTCGGCCACGAGGCGGCCGGTGTGGTGGAGGCGGTCGGCGAGGGCGTCACCGACGTGGCCCCCGGCGACTTCGTCGTCCTCAACTGGCGTGCGGTGTGCGGCCAGTGCCGCGCCTGTCTGCGCGGCCGCCCCTGGTACTGCTTCAACACGCACAACGCCAAGCAGAAGATGACCCTGGAGGACGGCACGGAGCTCTCCCCCGCCCTGGGCATCGGCGCCTTCGCCGAGAAGACCCTGGTCGCGGCCGGCCAGTGCACCAAGGTCGACCCGTCCGTGTCCCCCGCGGTCGCGGGCCCCCTCGGCTGCGGCGTGATGGCCGGCATCGGCGCCGCCATCAACACCGGCAACGTGGGCCGTGGAGACTCGGTGGCCGTCATCGGCTGCGGCGGCGTCGGGGACGCGGCGATCGCCGGTGCGAACCTCGCCGGGGCCGCGCGGATCATCGCCGTCGACATCGACGACCGGAAGCTGGAGAAGGCCCGCACGATGGGCGCCACCCACACGGTCAACTCCAAGGAGACGGACCCCGTCGAGGCGATCCGCGAACTGACCGGCGGCTTCGGCGCCGACGTCGTCATCGAGGCGGTCGGCCGCCCCGAGACGTACAAGCAGGCGTTCTACGCCCGGGATCTCGCGGGCACGGTGGTCCTGGTCGGTGTGCCGACCCCGGAGATGAAGCTGGAGCTGCCCCTGCTGGACGTCTTCGGCCGCGGCGGCGCCCTCAAGTCGTCCTGGTACGGCGACTGCCTTCCGTCGCGCGACTTCCCGATGCTGATCGACCTCCACCAGCAGGGGCGCCTCGACCTGGCGGCCTTCGTGACGGAGACGATCGAACTGGACGCGGTGGAGCAGGCCTTCGACCGCATGCACCAGGGCGACGTCCTGCGCTCGGTGGTGGAGCTGTGACGGCCGCCCGTATCGAGCATCTCGTCACGTCGGGCACGTTCAGCCTGGACGGCGGCACCTGGGACGTCGACAACAACGTCTGGATCGTGGGTGACGACTCCGAGGCGGTGGTGATCGACGCGGCGCACGACGCCGACGCCATCGCCGAGGTGCTCGGCGACCGCACGCTGAGGGCCATCGTCTGCACCCACGCCCACAACGACCACATCGACGCGGCCCCCGCCCTCGCGGCCCGCACCGGCGCCCCGATCCTGCTCCACCCGGACGACCTCCCCCTGTGGAAGCAGACCCACCCGGACCGCCTGCCGGACGGCGAGCTCACCGACGGGCAGCAGCTCTCCGTCGCGGGCGTCGAGCTGACCGTCCTGCACACACCGGGACACGCGCCGGGCGGCGTCTGCCTGTACGCCCCGGAGCTGGGCACGGTCTTCACCGGGGACACCCTTTTCCAGGGTGGCCCGGGCGCGACGGGCCGGTCGTTCTCCCACTTCCCGACGATCGTCGAGTCGATCCGGAAGCGGCTGCTCGCCCTGCCCCCGGAGACGGTGGTCCGTACGGGCCACGGCGACTCGACGACGGTCGGCGCCGAGGCCCCGCACCTTCAGGAGTGGATCGACCGAGGGCACTGAGCGGAGGCCGCCGAGAGACAGCACTGCCCGCCCCGGGAACCGCGGCCCGGGGCAGGCGGTGCGGGGTGGAGCGGGGCGGGGCATCCCGGGCATTCCACGGCTCGCAGTTCAGTTCCCGTTGGCTCGGTCGAAAGCTGGCCATGATCTGCTGACGCGCGGCAACGGCCTTTCTCGCCCGCAGGGAGGACTGGCGCATGGAGCTGCGCAGTGTCGAAGAGCTGATGGATCTGCTGCACGCCTGCCGAGGTTCCCGGAACTCCGCCGGTCACGGCGGCGCCCCGGCCGATCTCCACGACCACGCGCTGCAGACCGCGGCGCTGCTGCGTCGAAGTCGCCCCGCCGACAAGGAACTCCAGGTGGCGGGCCTGGTGCATGTCATCGGGCAGCTGTTGCGGCCCGGTGATGTCGCGGCGCACGCCGACCACGCGGCCGACACGGTTCGCCCGCTCCTCGGCGAGCGCGTCTCCCGTCTCGTCCGCCTCCACAGGGACGGGTGGGAGGACGACCCGGTCA
>NZ_JAPWHT010000582.1:0-5519 GCF_027270795.1 Streptomyces sp. ActVer | reverse complement strand
GTGGGCGTCGGGTCGGTCTCGACGTACACACACGTCGGCCGGTCCGAGGCGCGGGCCGCGGCCAGGGCGTCGCGCAGTTCGCGGACGGTCTTGGCGCGCAGGACGTCCATGCCGAGGCTGGCGGCGTTGGCGGCCAGGTCCACGGGCAGCGGGGCGCCGGTGAAGGTGCCGTCGGCGGCCCGGTAGCGGTAGGCGGTACCGAAGCGCTCGCCGCCCGTCTCCTCGGAGAGGCCGCCGATGGACGCGTACCCGTGGTTCTGGATCAGTACCAGGTTGACGGGCAGGCCCTCCTGGACGGCGGTGACGATCTCGGTGGGCATCATGAGGTACGTGCCGTCGCCGACCAGCGACCAGACGGGGGTGCCGGGGGCGGCCTGCTGGACGCCGATGCCCGCCGGGATCTCGTAGCCCATGCAGGAGTAGCCGTACTCCAGGTGGTACTGGCGCGGGCTGCGCGCACGCCAGAGCTTGTGCAGGTCGCCGGGGAGCGAGCCGGCCGCGTTGATGACGACGTCGTCGTCGCCGACCACGGCGTCCAGGGCGCCGAGGACCTGGGTCTGGGTGGGGACGGCGTGCTCGTCGTCCGCCCGGTACACGGCGTCCACGACCTCCTCCCAACGCTCCTTGCCCGCGCTGTACTCGGCCTCGTACGCCGCGTCCACGCGGTGGCCGGACAGCGCCTCGGTGAGGGCCTCCAGACCGGCGCGGGCGTCGGCGACCAGGGTCCGGGCGCTCAGCTTGTGCGCGTCGAAGGCGGCCACGTTGAGGTTCACGAACCGCACGCCCGGCTCCTGGAAGAGCGTGGCCGAGGCGGTGGTGAAGTCCGTGTAGCGGGTGCCGACGCCGATGACCAGGTCGGCGGTGCGGGCCAGTTCGTCGGCGACGGCGGTGCCTGTGTGGCCGACGCCGCCGAGATCCGCCGGGTGGTCGTAGCGCAGGGAACCCTTGCCGGCCTGGGTGGACGCGACCGGGATGCCGGCGGCCTCCACGAACGCCTTGAGGGCCGGCTCGGCCTCGCTGTGGTGGATGCCGCCGCCCGCGACGATCAGGGGGCGCCGGGCGCCGCGTACGGCTTCCACGGCGGCCGCGAGCTCGGCCGGTTCGGGCGCCGGGCGGCGTACGTGCCAGATCCGGTCGGCGAAGAACTCCTCGGGCCAGTCGTACGCCTCGGCCTGGACGTCCTGCGGCAGGGCGAGGGTGACGGCGCCGGTCTCGACGGGGTCGGCGAGCACCCGCATCGCGTTCAGGGCGGAGGGGATCAGCGCCTCGGGGCGGGTGATCCGGTCGAAGTAGCGGGAGACCGGACGCAGCGTGTCGTTGACCGACAGGTCCGCCTCGACGGGGTGCTCCAGCTGCTGGAGCAGCGGGTCGGCGGCGCGGGTCGCGAAGTAGTCGCCGGGCAGGAGCAGCACCGGGAGGCGGTTGACCGTGGCCAGGGCCGCGCCGGTGACGAGGTTGGTCGCGCCGGGGCCGATGGAGGTGGTGACCGCCTGCGCGGAGAGCCGGTTCAGCTGGCGGGCGTGGCCCACCGCGGCGTGCACCATGGCCTGTTCGTTGCGGCCCTGGTGGAACGGCATGGTCTCCTCGCCGGCCTCCAGGAGCGCCTGGCCGATCCCGGCGACGTTGCCATGGCCGAAGATCCCCCAGGTACCGGCGATCAGCCGGTGCCGTACGCCGTCGCGTTCGGTGTACTGCGCGGCCAGGAAACGCACCAGTGCCTGGGCGACGGTCAGGCGGAGGGTGGAGCGGCTCATCGGTTCCTCACTGGGTGGTTCGGGTCAGCCGGGGGTCGACGGGCTGGCTCGGCCAGGTGTCGCGGATCCAGGCGTGGTCGGGGTGGTCGCAGATCAGCCAGGCCCGGTCGGCGCCGGGGCCCGCCATGACGTTGAGGTAGTACATGTCGTGGCCGGGCGTGGCGATGGAGGGGCCGTGCCAGCCGTCCGGGATGAGGACGACGTCGCCGCCGCGCACCTCGGCGAGCACATCGGTGCCGCTGCCGTGGCCGGACGGGGAGACCCGCTGGTAGCCGAGGCCGGGCGTGCCCTCGTGGTCGGCGATCTCGAAGTAGTAGATCTCCTCCAGCTCCGACTCCTCGCCGGGCCGGTTCTCGTCGTGCTTGTGCGGCGGGTACGAGGACCAGTTGCCGCCCGGGGTGATCACCTCGACCGCGATGAGCTTGTCGCACTCGAAGACCCCGGCCGCGCCGAAGTTGCGGACCATGCGGGAGCAGTTGCCGGTGCCGCGCAGCTCGACCGGGACGGACTCGGCGGGCCCGTAGCGGGCCGGCAGGCGCCGGGAGCAGCGGGCCCCGGTGAGCGCGAAGCGCCCGCCGGCGGCCGAGGTGAGCGTCGCGGTCGCGTCGCGCGGCACGTATACGAAGTCGCTGGCACCGCTGAACACGCTCGCGCGGCCGCGCAGTTCGAACTCGTCGCGGCCGAAATCGTCACCGACCGTGACACTGCAGCCGCCACCGAGCGAGGTCACGATCCACTCGCTGTCCCCGGCGGTGAACAAGTGCGTGCCGCCGGGCGCAAGTTCCAGGACGCGGAGGCTGGAGTGGTCCCAGCCGGCGTTCTCCGGGGTGACGTCCACGGCGTACGGGCCGCTCGCGGCCTTGCCCGCGGGCAGGTGGTGTGCGCTGGTCATGAAAAGTGGATCCTTCCGGTCAGAGCAGGCCGACCGCGGTGTCCACCGCGGTCTCCACACTGCCCTCGGCGGGATAGAGCAGGGACCGGCCGACGACCAGACCCTGGACGGTGGGCAGCCGCAGGGCCTTGCGCCATCTCTCGTACGCGCCCTCCTGGTCCCTGCCGACCTCGCCGCCGAGCAGGACGGCGGGCAGGGTCGAGGTCTCCAGCACGGCGGCCATGTCGTCCGGGTCGCTGGTGACGGGCAGTTTCAGCCAGGTGTAGGCGGAGGTGCCGCCGAGCCCCGAGGCTATGGCGATGGAGCGGGTGACGGCCTCGGCGGTGAGGTCGTTGCGGACCGTTCCCTCGACGCGGCGGGAGATGAACGGCTCGACGAACACGGGAAGCCGGTGCGCCGCCATGTCGTCGATCGCGCGGGCGGTCGACTCCAGGGTGGTCAGCGAGCCGGGGTCGTCGTAGTCGATGCGCAGCAGCAGCTTGCCCGCGTCGAAGTTCAGCCGGGCCATGTCCTCGGCACGGTGTCCGGTGAACCGGTCGTCCATCTCGAAGACGGCACCGGCCAGGCCGCCGCGGTTCATGGAGCCCATGACGACCTTGTTCTCCAGCGCGCCGAGCAGGAGCAGGTCGTCCAGGATGTCGGCGGTGGCGAGCACCCCGTCCACGCCCGGCCGCGACAGCGCGACGCACAGACGCTCCAGCAGGTCGGCGCGGTTGGCCATCGCCAGCCTGCGATCGCCGACGCCGAGCGCGCCGCGTGCCGGGTGGTCGGCCGCCACGATCATCAGGCGGCCGCTGTCGCCGACGAGGGGACGCCGGGTCCGGCGGGCGGCCGCTTCGGCCACCGCCTCCGGGTGCCGGGCGCGCACCCTGACGAGGTCGGGGATGGTGATGCTCAAGGGTTGGCTCCGTTCAAGGGGTGACGGCGTCAGGCGCGGGAGGCGACGAGATCCTCGACCTCGGCGGCGGTCGGCATCGCGGAGGAGCAGGCGAGGCGGGAGGCGACCAGGGCGCCGGCCGCGTTGGCGTACCGCATCGTCTTCTCCAGCTCCCAGCCGGCCAGCAGCCCGTGGCAGAGCGAGCCGCCGAACGCGTCGCCCGCGCCGAGGCCGTTGACCACCTCGACGGGTACGGGCGGCACTTCGGCGGTGGTGCCGTCGCGGTGGACGGCGAGGACGCCCTTGGGGCCCTGCTTGACGACGGCCAGCTCCACGCCCGCTTCGAGGAGTGCCTCGGCGCAGGCGCGGGGCTCGCGGACGCCGGTGGCGACCTCGCACTCGTCGAGGTTGCCGACGGCGACCGTGACATGCCGCAGGGCTTCGGCGTAGTACGGGCGGGCCTCGGCCGGGTTCTTCCAGAACATGGGGCGCCAGTCGAGGTCGAAGACGGTGATGCCGGCCTTGTCGCGTGCCTTGAGGGCCGCGAGCGTGGCGGAGCGGCTGGGCTCCTCGCTCAGACCGGTGCCGGTGATCCAGAAGATCTTCGCGTCCCGGACGGCGAAGAAGTCCAGCTCGTCGGTGCGGATCTCCAGGTCGGGCGCCTTGGGCTGCCGGTAGAAGTACAGCGGGAAGTCGTCGGGCGGGAAGATCTCACAGAACGTGACCGGCGTCGGGTACTCCTCGACGGGGGTGACCCAGCGATCGTCGACCCCGAACTCCTTGAGAGCCTGGTGCAGATAGGCTCCGAAGGGATCATCGCCGGTTCGGGTGACGATCGCCGTGGAACGGCCGAGTCGGGCCGCGGCGACCGCCACGTTGGCCGCCGAGCCACCGAGGAATTTACCGAAGGTTTCGACACGCGCGAGCGGCACTCCGGTCTGCAGAGGGTAGAGATCGACCCCGATGCGACCCATGGTGATCAGGTCGAAGGACTCGGTCATACGCGTCGCTCCTCGTGCTGGCTGCGGGCTTCCGGGGGTGCGGGATGCAGGGGACCGGTGTGTCCTAGGTGTAAGACCGAGGCCGAGCCATGTCAAGACTTTGTACTTACATTCTCACGTGATCGTGAAATGATGTCTTAACAAAGTATTGACAGCGGGGTCTGTCAGGGACTTACATCCCCTCCCAACAGCACAGCCGAGTTTGTCGGTACGTGGCCCTGCGGTCTCCTTCCGTACGGGCCGAAGGTCCGGGCAGCCTGCCCGGACCGCTGCCCCTGCTCCCTTTCCCCTGTCGCACAGTGAGGTGCCGGAAAGATGGACCGCACGTTTCGCACCCGTTCCCGCAGATTCGCCCTCGTCGCCGCGGCCGCCGCGGCGGCCCTGATAGTCACCGGCTGTTCCAGCGACTCCGGTGGCAAGAAGGCCGAGGAGGACACGGGCAACGCGTCTGCCGGCAAGGCCGACACCCCCCGCATGAAGGTCGCGATGATCACCCACGCGGCCCCCGGCGACACCTTCTGGGACCTCATCCGCAAGGGTGCCGAGGCCGCCGCGGCCAAGGACAACGTCGAGCTGGTGTACTCCAGCAACCCGGATTCGGCCAAGCAGGCCAACCTGGTCCAGAACGCGATCGACCAGAAGGTCGACGGCATCGCCGTCACGCTGGCCAAGCCGGACGCGATGAAGTCCGCAGTCGCCAAGGCGGAGAAGGCCGGCATCCCGGTCGTCGGCCTCAACGGAGGCATCGACGACTGGAAGGAACAGGGCCTGCTGGAGTACTTCGGCCAGGACGAGTCCGTCGCCGGTGAGGCCTTCGGCGAGAAGCTCAACGAACTCGGCGCCAAGAACAACATCTGCGTCATCCAGGAGCAGGGCCATGTCGCTCTTGAAGCGCGCTGCGCGGGCGTGAAGAAGACCTTCAAGGGCAAGACCACGAACCTGTACGTGAACGGCACGAACATGCCGTCCGTGAAGTCGACGATCACCGCCAAGCT
>NZ_JAPWHT010000581.1:0-5528 GCF_027270795.1 Streptomyces sp. ActVer | reverse complement strand
GACCGCCTGACCGCCTGACCGCCTGACCGCGTGACCGCCTCGGCCGGTCACCCCTGCCGGTCGCCGCCGCGTACCCGCACATGACATCTGTCATCCGGGAGTCACGACGGCCGACACTGCCGGGCGGGGCCCGCCTCCCGCCACGCTGGGTCACATGACAGCGACTGCGACAGCGGAGGCCACCGGCTCGGTGGTCGGGTTCGATCAGGTGACCAAGACCTGCGGAAACGTACCCGTACCGGAGGGGAACGGGTACCTGGCCTCGCTGCTCCTCCCGGCGCTCCTCGGCGGTTTCGCCATGGTCGGCGTCCGCACCCTGATCCGTACGACGATCGAGCTGCGCGAGGCCCTCGCGGCCCTGCTCCGCCTCGAACCGGACATCGACGTGGTGGCGCAGGTCGCCCGCGGCGACGAGGTGCTGGCCGCCGTACGCGGGCACGACGTGGACGTGGCGCTCCTGGACATCGAGATGCCGGGCGCCACCGGCATCGAGGCGGCGGCCGAGCTCCACCGGGAGTTCCCCGCGCTCAAGCTGGCGGCACGGAACAGAGCGGAGGCGGTACGGATCGCGAGGGAGAAGGGCTGGCTATAGCCCCGTAAGGGGCGCGGGGAACTGCGTGACAAGCCACAACGCACCCGCACTCGCGCTACAACAACACCCCAATGGCGCCTGGGCGAAAGTCAATTGAGCATGGCCCGAGCCGCCCGCGCCTGCCGCCGAACCCGATCGGCCGCAGGCTCATCAACGGCGGCCACAACCTCCGCGTACGCATCGAGTTCCGTCGCCCCCGTGAGAAAGTCCCCCCGCTCAACGAGCAGTTGCGCCCGGTCGTACCGAAGCCGAGCAGGATGCGACGGCAGCAGCAGGGAAAGCTCGACGGCCCACAGCGCGACATCGGACCGCTCCGGCCGGGCGGCGGCCCAAGCACGGATGTTGTTCAGGATCCGCAGGACCACGTCCAGCGGATCCGCGGGCGACAGCATCGAAGGATCCAGCGGCGCCCCCGTCGCACCGGCCACCAGCAACTCGGCGTCGGTCCCGCTCAGCACCCGGCCCCCGTCGAAGGGATCGACGAGAACCTGCTGCTGGAAGAAATCACTGAGCGAAGCTCCTTGAGGGGCGGTGGTCGGGTGACGGGTGGGACCGAAGCCGACGACGAAGTGCCCCGGCAGCGCAACCCCGTACACGGGAGCCCCGGCCCGCCTCGCGACCTCCATCCACACCACCGACAGAAGGATCGGCAGCCCGCGCCGCCGCCGCAGCACCTCGTGCAGCAGCGAGGAGTCCAGCCGCTGATAGTCACCGGGCGTACCCCGGAACCCGCACCGGTCACCGAGATGCTCGGCGAGCGCCGTGGCCCAGGACCGCGGCCCGCCGGGCCGGAACGGCAGCTCCCCGGCCAGCCGGTCCAGCTCGATCTGTGCCGCGTCCAGCCCGGCCTCGTCCAGCTCCCCGTCCGCCTGGGCGCCCACCAGCAGACACAACGCCGACAGATCCGGCCGCTCGGCCCGCGCCTCGTCGCCGAACCGCCGCCGCCACTCGGCGCTCCGCTCGGGCCCGGGAGGATGAAGAGGACGCATAGCTGCCTCGTGCCCTTTCACACCGATCGATACCGCTCTGTGGCACCGCCACCGATTTCGTCGCCGGGCAGGCGGCCGACGTGTTCGTCGGCGCCCGCGGAGGCCCCGCCGCCCGTCGCCGCGGGCCCGCGATAGTGGTGGTACGCGTGATGCGCCGCGAAGCCCATCCGCGCGTACAGGGCCCGGGCGCCCGCGTTGTCGGCCTCCACCTGGAGCCATGCCGCCGAGGCGCCCTCGGACAGCGCCCGGCGGGCCAGGGCCGTCATGACCGTGGTGGCGAGACCCTGGCGGCGCAGGGACGGATCGACCTCAACGGCGGCGAAACCGGCCCAGCGCCCGTCGATCACACAGCGGCCGATCGCCGCGGGTATGCCCGGGTCGGCGCCCGGCACGGTCGCGAACCACACCGAGGGGCCGCTGCCGAGCACCTCCAGGGCCACTCCGCTCACGCCCTTGCGCTGGTAGCGGCCGAGCCAGGCCTCGTCCGCCTCGCGTGCCAGCACGACGGGCCGGTCCGGACCGGGGTCCGGGAGATCACCGATCGGCGCCAGAGCGCCGATCCACATCTCTGCGGTCACCTCGCGCTCCCACCCCCGCGCCTCCAGATCGGCGCACAGCAGCTCCTGCGTGCCCGCCGCTCCGGTCGCGGTCTGCACGTAAGCGGGCAGCCCCCGGGCCGCGTACCACTCCCGTACGAGCGACAGTGTCTCGTCCAACGGGACGCCCGGGTCGCCGAGGGGCAGCACCGAGTTGGCCCGTCGGGTGAACCCCGCGGCGGCCCGCAGCTCCCACTCGCCGAGCCGCTCCCGCTCGACCGGCTGCCAGGCCCGGGCGGCGACCCGCGCCAGCTCCTCGTACGAGGCCGCCGGGCCCTTCCGCCGAGCGGGAGCGGCCGGTACGACCTTGCCCGCCACCAGCGCCGATTCCGGAATACGGACGCTCTCCCCGGACCGTCGTGTGATCAGCAGCACACCGTTGTCCCATGATGTGAGAACGCCAACCGTGTCGGTGAACTTCTCACCCTCAGGAGGGTCTTCGCGCAACCGTCGTACCGAGACGCGTTTCCCCACGTCAGCGGGGGTAACACGGACATCGAGACGGAAGTGTGCGGAGAATTCCACAGCTCAGTCCAACCCTCCTGTTCGGATCATGCCCAAGAACGGAGATACTAGGTGCGGGCATCGACGACGCCGCGCTCCCGCGCGCCAGGTGGCGGAGCCTGAAGACGGCTCGCCAGCGCCCTATCGAGGAGGAACGACAGCGTGACCTACGTCATCGCGCAGCCTTGTGTCGACGTCAAGGACAAGGCGTGCATCGAGGAGTGCCCGGTCGACTGCATCTACGAGGGCTCCCGGTCCTTGTACATCCACCCGGACGAATGCGTCGACTGTGGTGCCTGTGAGCCGGTCTGCCCGGTCGAGGCGATCTTCTACGAGGACGACACTCCCGAGGAGTGGAAGGACTACTACAAGGCGAACGTCGAGTTCTTCGACGAACTCGGCTCGCCCGGCGGTGCCAGCAAGCTGGGACTCATCGAGCGCGACCACCCCTTCGTCGCAGCGCTGCCGCCGCAGAACCAGTAAGCGGTACGTACGCCGGGGCCCCGCCCAGCGACGCCGGGGCCCCGCCCAGCGACGCCGGGGCCCCGCCCGGCGGTAGAAGCGCCGCCTCGGTCCCGTACGGCCTGCCGCCGTACGGGACCGAGGCGTTTGCCGTACGTGCCACCCGTCCGTACGGACGCCCACGTCCGTGCGAGAAAGTGAGCCAGAACCCGTGTCCGCAGTCTCCGACCGGCTTCCCACCTTCCCCTGGGACAAGCTGGAGCCCTTCAAGGCGACGGCCGCCGCTCACCCGGGCGGCATCGTCGACCTGTCCGTCGGCACCCCGGTCGACCCGGTGCCCGACCTGATCCAGAAAGCCCTGGTCGCGGCCGCCGACTCGCCCGGCTACCCCACGGTGTGGGGCACGCCGGAGCTGCGGGACGCCCTGGTGGGCTGGTGCGAGCGACGGCTGGGCGCACGGGACTTCACCCACCGCAACGTGCTGCCGGTGGTCGGCTCCAAGGAGCTGGTGGCCTGGCTGCCGACGCAGCTGGGCCTCGGCCCCGGCGACAGGGTCGCCTACCCGCGCCTGGCGTATCCGACGTACGAGGTCGGCGCACGCCTGGCCCGCGCGGACTACGTGGCGTACGACGACCCGACCGAGCTGGACCCCACCGGCCTCAAGCTGCTGTGGCTCAACTCCCCGTCGAACCCGACGGGCCGGGTGCTCTCCCTCCCGGAGCTCACCCGGATCGTGGCCTGGGCACGCGAGCACGGCGTCCTCGTCTTCTCCGACGAGTGCTACATCGAGCTGGGCTGGGAGGCCGACCCGGTCTCGGTCCTGCACCCGGACGTGTGCGGCGGCTCGTACGAGGGGATCGTGTCGGTCCACTCGCTCTCGAAGCGGTCCAACCTGGCGGGCTACCGCTCGGCTTTCCTGGCCGGTGACTCCGGGGTCCTCGGCGACCTTCTCCAGATCCGCAAGCACGGCGGCATGATGACCTCCGCGCCCACCCAGGCCGCGACGGTCGCCGCCCTCTCCGACGACACCCACGTCCACGAACAGCGCGCCCGCTACACGGCCCGCCGCACCGCCCTCCGCGACGCCCTCCTGGCCCACGGCTTCCGCATCGAACACAGCGAGGCCAGCCTCTACCTCTGGGCCACCAGGGACGAACCCTGCTGGGACACGGTCGCCCACCTCGCGGACCTGGGCATCCTCGTGGCCCCGGGCGACTTCTACGGCCCGGCAGGCGACAAGTTCGTCCGCGTGGCACTGACGGCAACGGACGACCGGGTAGCGGCAGCGGTATCCCGCCTGACCTGATTGCCTGCCCGGGCGGGGCCCCTTCAGGGGCGCGGGGAACTGCGCGACCGGCCCACGACAACCCGCACCCGCCCACCCGGCAAAAGCGAAGGGGCCCAGGGAAGCTCCCTGGACCCCTTCGCCATACGGCCCCGGCGGCAGGCCGAGCCAACGACTAGCCGAGCGGCAAGCCCTGAAGCGGCAGCTGCCCCGCCCCGGGCAGCCCACCACCGGTGGCCCCCGCGGCGTCACCGAGCACGTCACCCGCGGTCCCGGCGGCATCCCCGGCGGTCTTCTGCGCGGCGGGAGTCGTGGTCTTGACGGCCTTGCCGCCGGTCTTGCCCGCGGTCGGCACGGCCTTCTTGACGGCCTTGCTGCCCGCGTCACCCGCGAGCCCGGTGGCGTTCTGCGCGGCGCCGTCGACGGTGGTGCCCGCGTTGTCCAGCGCGGGCAGCCCGCCGAGGTCGGGGGTGGCCGGCAGTTCGGCCGCGCTCGCGGAGCCGGCCGCACCGACCCCGGCTGCCGCTCCCGCTGCGACGAGCAGCGCGGCACGGGCGATCCGGCGGGTCAGGGGGAGGGACATGATGCTCCTTTGACGGAAGAGAACGGTGAAGTGTCGTACCGTGCCCGGCAGTTGACCGACTGGCTGTCGGCCCTCCGTCGATCGACCGGCTGTTGATCGTTCCGGGCTCGGACGCAGTGACTACCGCTCGAAGTCCGCGAAGGTTGCGGTGGCCCAACGTAAAGAGTTGGCAATGCGTCGCATTATCGGCTGTGGAGAAACCCGGGCAAAGAACGCCCGGTGAGAAAGTCTGCCGAATCGCTACGGCCCTTTGATCCCAAGGGATCTGGCGGATTCGCCAGAGGTGCCGGAAGGGCCGGAGGAAATACCTGGCCGGCCGTCGACATGCCGCGCCGGGCGTGCCCCCAACGGGTGAAGGCCCGTACTACTGCCCGGTGACGATTCGGACTTCGCCCGTGGAGTTCCACGCGCCCGAGTCGTCGCGCCATTCGCTCCGGGTGCTCCCGGCCGTCCACGCCCGGCCCGCGTACGAGACCCGCTCGACGTGCAGCGCCGACGAGTTGGCCACCGCCCAGTG
>NZ_JAPWHT010000580.1:0-5601 GCF_027270795.1 Streptomyces sp. ActVer | reverse complement strand
CCCCGCCCTCGCGGCCGCCGCAAGGGCCGCGGCCGGCCTGATGCGGCCCGAGGGCAGGGGGCGGTGCGGGCGGTCCACGGCGTCCTCGGCACGGTCGGCCCAGTCGTTGAGGGCCATACCGGCCTCGTACAGGCAGAGGGAGGAGGCGATGGCCACCAGGGTTCGGGGGTCCGGGCGCGCCCCGGCCGCGGCGGCGCCCGCGAGCGCGTCGCCGGGGACGGTGAAGAGGGCGGGGAGGCGCAGGAGTTCCACCCAGGCGTTCACGTTCACTCCCTGCCTCGCGGACCGTGGTGATGTCGTCCTCGCGGTGTCCTGAGGCACCGGGCTCACGCCTCGCGCCTCAGTGCTCGCCTGCTGTTCCGCTGGGTCCGCCTCCAGTGGCACCGGGTTCGCGTGCCGTTCACCGGGGCTCGCGTCCTGCGACACCCGCCCACCGCTCATCGCCGCTCCCCCGGGAGGCCTCGCCGCTCGCCCGAAGGGCCATGTGCTTCATCCGAAGAGCCACGCCGCTCGCCCGAAGTCCCTTGTGGATCCCCGGCCCCACGCAACCGCCCCGCGAACCCGACCAGTTCCGCGTACTGCTCGCCCAGGGCCGCGGGCCCCTCGCCCACCGGGTCCTTGAAGTAGAAGCCGAGTTCGGACAGGGGGCCGGACAGGCCGGCCTCGTGGGCGCGGGCGACCAGGCGGGCCAGGTCGAGGATCAGCGGGGCCGCGAGGGAGGAGTCGCAGCCCTGCCAGGTCGTCTGGAGGACCATCCGGGTGCCGAGGAAGCCGTCGAAGGCGATGTGGTCCCAGGCGGTCTTCCAGTCGCCGAGGGACGGTACGTCGTCGATGTGGGTCTCGCCTTCGGGAACCCCGCCGAGGGTGTCGGCGAGGACGCGTTCCTTGCCCGCGTTCTTCGCGGCCGCGGCCCCCGGGTCGGCGAGGGCCGCTCCGTCACCGCCGCCCAGCAGGTTCGTACCGGACCAGGCGCGGACCGCCAGCGCGCGCTGCGCGAACATCGGGCCGAGGACCGACCGCAGCAGCGTCTGGCCGGTCTTGCCGTCCCGGCCCGCGTACGGCAGTCCGGACTCCGCAGCCGCGGACGCCAGTGCCGGGTGGTGCAGGCCCATGGACGGGGTGAAGTTGACGTACGGACAGCCCGCCCGCAGTGCGGCTGCCGCGTACAGGGAGCTGGCCGGGAGTTCCGTGCCGGTGGGCACGGGTTCCGTGGAGGCCACGTTGACCACGACCGTGCGGTCCAGACCGCACCGGGTCATGAAGTCACGGATGTCGGAGGCCAGAGCCTCGACCAGTTCGTCCTCGTCGCGCGTCTCACCGGACAGCGGGCCGCCGAGCCTGATCTCCCGGTCGGCGGCGGCGAGTTCGGCGGTGACGGCCGCCGGAAGTCCGGGCGGCAGCACTCCCCCGGCGGCCAGCGCCTCCGCCCGCTTGGGCAGGGGGCAGTCCACCATGTCGTGACCGCCGAAGACGAGAGACGACAGCGGGGGCAGTCCGCAGTCGGCGAACGCGGGGGTCTCGGTGACCATGCCCGTCGGTGGGTGCAGCCCCGCGGTCACCGCGGCGCAGCCCGTGACGGCCGTGGTGGCGACAGAGCCACGTGCTCCGATCAGCCACACTCCCACCCGCGGCGGGGAGACGGAGGATTCGGCGGACATGGGCAGCCTCCTTGTCGTACGTGAGGTCGTTCGCAAGCCGGAAACGCGAGCCGGAAGCGGCAGCCGGGAAAGTCAGCTACCGCAGAAGAGATGAACAGAGGGGACAAGACGGCGGGCGGAGGTCCGGCGTCCTCCGCCCGCCGCCGCTCAATCGCCCTGCGCGCCGGATCGCGCCGGCAGTTCCTTGATCCGGATGTCCCGGAAGGACACCTGGTCCTCGGCTCCGTGGTTCTGGATGCCGACATGACCGTCACGCAGGCTGCGCGCCGGATCGGTGTTGGTGAAATCGTTGATCTTCACGCCGTTGAGATAGACGCGGAGTCGTTCGCCCTCCACGCGGATCTCGTACGTGTTCCACTCCCCCGGCGGGTTCAGCGCACGGTCGCGCTTCCTGATGTCGGCGGACTGGAAGCTGTACACGGCCCCGGTGGTGCGGTCGGGGGCGTCGGACGCGTCGATCTGGACCTCATAGCCGTTGTTGACGGCCGACCAGGGGTCGTCGGAGGCAGGGAAGCCCACGAACACACCGGAGTTGTCGTCCCCGGAGGCACTCGCCATCTTCCAGTCGAGCTTCAGCGAGTACGAGCCGAGGCCACGGTCCGCGTACCAGAGCATGCCCAGGCCGCCGGACGACGTGAGTGTGCCGTCGTCCGAGAGCGAGAACGAGCCCGGTCCCGCCTGCTTCCAGTCCGCCAGTGACTCGGCGGTCCCGTCGAAGAGAGGTGAATACCCCTTCTCCGGGCGGCAGTCGGCCTCCGCGGCACCGACGGCCCACTGGATTCCGCCCAGCAGGTGCTGCCGGAAGGCGGGATCGGCGTACGACTCCTTGGTGTGACCGCTGCCGGTGTAGAAGGCGCGGCCGCCCCGGTACTCCTGGCACCAGGCGATCGGATGGTCGCCGCTCATCGTGCCGCCGCTGTACGACGACTCGTCGAGCGAGGCCAGGACGTGGGCCCGGTCCCGGGGATTGGAGCGGTAGTTGTACCACTCGTCCGTACGGTTCCAGGACTCCCCGAGGTGCGAGGTGGCCGGGTGTGCCCGGTCCTCGACCTCGATCCGCGCGGGCTGGATCGCCGGGTGCGACTGGAAGTAGGCACCGGCGAGGCCGCCGTAGAACTCCCAGTCGTACTCGGTGTCGGCGGCCGCGTGGATGCCCACGTAACCGCCGCCGCGCTTGATGTAGCCCTCGAAAGCCCGCTGTTGGGCCTCGTTGAGGACGTCTCCCGTCGTGGAGAGGAACACCACGGCGTCGTACCGGGCGAGGTTGCGGGAGGAGAAGGCTCCCGCATCCTCGGTGGCGTCCACCCTGAACCCGTTCTCGGCGCCGAGGCTCTTCACCGCGGCGACCCCTTCGGGGATCGAGTCGTGCCGGAACCCGGCGGTCTTGGAGAACACCAGGACACGCTCACCCTTCGAGGGCTTCTTCGACTCGGAGGCCCCGGAGGACCCCGACGGGCCGGAGGAGGATCCCTTCGAGGCGGCCGGCCCCGACACACACCCGATGAGCAGGGCGGCGCCGACGACAGCGGTCACTGTTCGGCCAGTTGCTCGCATGGCGCACCTCCCTCAGCCGGTTGTGAAGGTGAAGTCGTCCACGTCGTACAGGGACCCGGTACCGCTGCCCTTGAAGACGAGGTAGAGCGTGGTGGTGCCGCGCGGCGCCTTCGTCAGGTTGGCGGTGACGTCCTGGAAGTTCTCCCAGCCGCCGGTCACCGGGACGGTCGCGGTGCCGAGCAGGCGGCCGGTGGGCGAACCCGCACGGACCTCGAGCTTGCCGCCGGTGCCGCCGGAGGAGATGCGGGCCGTGATCTTCGTGGCGTTACTCAGGACGTACGGCTCGAAGGAGATCCAGTCGCGGTTGTTGATGTCACCGACGGTCCTTCCGCCGTGTGCGGTGGCCTTCGTCTGGATCGTGACGCCCTCCGACTTGCCGTAGTGCTCGGCCTGCCGGTGCCTGGGCTGGACGACGTTCTGGTCGTGCGTGGTGAGCGCCTCCTGGCCACCGCCTCCGCTGTCGGTGTACTCCGCGTCGAAGACACCGAAGATGTTCGCGTCCTCGTCGTGGCCGCCGTCGGCGCTGGTCTGGATGGTGCCGGAGCAGCCGTTCGCGGTGGTCAGCGGGTGACCGTGGCTGTCGTGACCGAGGACGAAGCTGACCTTCACCTTGGTGCAGTCGATCGACCTGCCGTCCTCCGGGTCGGTCACCTTGACCTTGAAGGGCACGGCGTCACCGAAGCTGAACAGCTGTCCGTCCTCGGGGAGTTGGAGGGTCACCTTCGGCGCGGTGTTGCCGACGACGATCCGTACGCCGGCGCTGCCGGTCCGCCCGGTGGCGTCCTTCGCGGTCAGCGTGGCCGTGTAGGTGCCGTTCCTCTCGTACGTGTACGTCGGGTTCGCCGCCGTCGACTCGCCGCCGTCGCCGAAGTCCCAGCTGTACGTGAGGGCGTCACCGTCGGCGTCCGTGGTGCCGGCGGAGGAGAACTTGACCTTCAGCTTCGCCTGTCCCGAGGTGCGGTCGGGCGCGGCCTGTGCCACGGGCGAGCGGCCGTCGGTCGCGTTCTCGATCCGGTACAGGGCCGAGTTCTCGTCGCCGCCGAACCACGCGAGGCCGTAGTCGAGGACGTACAGCGCGCCGTCCGGGCCGAAGGCCATGTCCATCACCTGGGTGCCGCTCCACGGCACGTCGTTGATGGACTGCACGGTGCCGCTGTCGTCCGACGCGATCCGCTTGATCCAGCGACGGCCGAACTCCCCGGCGAAGAAGTCGCCGTCGTACGCCTCCGGGAACTTGACCGGGGAGTCGAGCGAGGCGTCGTAGTCGTAGACCGGGCCGCCCATCGGGGACTCTGAGCCGGTGCCGAACTCGGGTACGGAACCGCCGTCGTAGGGGATCCACGCGGCCTGGGCCGGGGGCAGATCCGTCAGACCGGTGTTGTTGGGCGAGGTGTTCTTGGGCGCGGAGCAGTCGAAGGAGGCCCCCGACGCGCCGGTGCCGAAGTCGTAGTCCACGTAGGCGTCGTTCTTGCCCAAGCAGTAGGGCCAGCCGAAGTTGCCGGGCTCGGTGACGCGGGCGAACTCGACCTGGCCGGCCGGGCCGCGCGCGGGATCGGCGGCACCGGCGTCCGGGCCGTAGTCGCCGACGTAGAGGATGCCGGTCTTCTTGTCGACGCTGAAGCGGAACGGATTGCGGAAGCCCATCGCGTAGATCTCGGGCCTCGTCTTGTCCGTGCCGGGCGCGAAGAGGTTGCCGTCGGGGACCGCGTACGAGCCGTCGGCGTTCACCTTGATGCGCAGGATCTTGCCGCGCAGGTCGTTGGTGTTGCCGGAGGTGCGCTGCGCGTCGAAGACGGGGTTGCGGTTGGCGCGCTCGTCGATGGGCGCGTAGCCGTCCGACTGGAACGGGTTGGAGTCGTCACCGGTCGACAGGTAGAGGTTCCCGGCGGCGTCGAAGTCGATGTCCCCGCCCACGTGGCAGCAGATGCCGCGGGTCGCCGGGACGTCGAGGATCTTCTTCTCGCTGGCGTTGTCGAGGGTGCCGTCCGCGTTCAGGACGAAGCGCGAGAGCCGGTTGACGCCGTCGAAGGGCGCGAAGTCGGCCGCGGTGCCCGTCTCGGGGGCGTCGCCCGCCGGGGTGTCGAGCGGCGGGGCGTAGTAGAGGTAGATGAAGCGGTTGTCGGCGAACCCGGGGTCGATGCCGACGCCCTGCAGGCCTTCCTCGTCGTGCGAGTAGACGGCGAGCTTGCCCGCCAGCTTGGTGTTGCCGGCGCTGTCGGTGATCCGCAGTTCGCCGTCGCGCGAGGTGTGCAGGACCGAGCGGTCCGGGAGGACGGCCAGCGACATGGGCTCGCCGACCTCGGGCTCGCCCTTGGCGAGGGTGACCTGCTGGAAGTCATCGGCGGCCGCGGGCGCGGCCGGTGCGGCGGCCGGGTCGGCGACGGCGGCG